>NZ_JBEOPI010000018.1:0-92538 GCF_040309905.1 Shewanella sp. CAL98-MNA-CIBAN-0140 | reverse complement strand
AACTGCTAGAAGGTGCTCGATTTATGCAAGCGCAACAACAGGAGATGTGATCAAGAGACAGATCCTGACACAGGGGGCCCATTGAGGCAATATTATCCAAAATAGATTGCTGCGAACCAGCACCTAACGCAACGACAGACACCACTGAAGCAATGCCAATAATAATGCCGAGCATCGTAAGAAACGTACGCAAACGATGATTGGACATTGCAATTAACGCCATTTTTAACGCTTCAAGGTATCGCGACCAGTTTATCTTCTTATCTGTTCGAGAAGATTGTCTGTCTGCGATTAACGAGCTCGTTTCTGCTGGGATACGTTTTTGGTTATCGGCAATGATTTCGCCGTCTTTTAGCTCGATGACGCGATCTGCAAACTCAGCAATATGCGGATCGTGTGTCACCAAAATAATGGTGTGACCGTCGCGATGCAGTTCTTGAATGAGCTTCATCATTTCTTCGCCGCTATTGCTATCAAGCGCGCCGGTGGGTTCATCGGCCAGAATAATATCGCCACCATTGATTAAAGCTCTGGCCACACTGACACGTTGTTGTTGGCCGCCACTTAGCTGACTTGGTTTATGATCTAAACGATCGCTTAACCCTAGACGAGTCAGTAGTTTTTTAGCTTTTTCGTGTCGAGTTTGCGGCCCCTCATTGGCATACAATGCCGGTACTTCTACATTGCCCTGCGCAGTTAAATCTCCCAAAAGATGATAGCGCTGAAAGATAAACCCAAAATATTCACGTCGCAGTGCGGCTAGTTCATTGTCATCCATACTGGATGTGTCCTGACCATTAATGAAATAACTGCCTGCACTGGGTTTATCCAGACAGCCAAGGATGTTCATTAATGTTGATTTACCGGAACCAGACGCGCCGATAATGGCAATCAATTCACCACGACAGATTTGCAGGCTAATGTTGTTAAGTACCGTCAGCTCCTGCTCTCCGGCGGTAAAAGAACGACTAACACCTTTAATATTTAATAGAACGTCAGCCATGGGTTATAACCTCTTTCCTTTACCAAGACCTGGTACACTTTGTCCGAGCATATTGCCCTTAGATAGGCCGGTCATCGAAATCGCGTCGTCATTAGCTGAAGTTTGACCAAGCATGATTTGATCACCTTCGTTAAGCCCTGAGAGGATTTGAGCGTAGACTTTATTGTTAATGCCCACTTCAACATTGCGATATTCAATGTGGTTGTCTACTATCACTGGCACTTGATACGAAGCGCTTGGCCCCGTTTTTGTTATCAATATCTGTGATGGGACAAGCAACGTATCTTGCGCATTGGCTAAAATAATCGATACCTGCGCTGTCATGCCAAAGCGCAACAGGTTGTCTGGGTTTTCAACATCAAACAGAGCGTTGTAGTAAATCGCTTCATCATCGCCAATCATCAATGAGCTGTCGGCGCCGCTAAGCAAAGTTGGCCCTGGTTCAATGGTGCGTAATACACCACGGTACTTTTTCGCTGTCGCGCCCAAAATACTGAAATACACGTCTTGCCCAGCACTCACATTGATAATGTCAGCTTCAGATACTTGCGCTTTAATCGTCATTACGTCTAATTGCGCAAGCTCAATAATACTGGGGGTGCCTTGATTGTTATTAACGGTTTGCCCCTCTTCGACCGACACGTAAATCACGGTGCCATCAATAGGTGAACGAATAGTTGTGTAACCTAAATTGAGCTTGGCGTTATCGACACTGATGATTGCTTTGTCTTTTTCAGCACTGAGTTCATCAAGCTCAGCCAGATAAACCGCCAATATCGATTCTGCCGAATCAAAATCTGATACCGACGCAGCGCCATTAACCAGCATCTTCTTATTACGAGCATATTCAGACTGTGCGACTTTTATTTGAGCCTGCTTTGCCCGATATTGCGCATCAATACTTTGCAGTGATGCTTGGGCTTCTTTAAGGGCATTTTGTTGAGTTAAATTATCGATTTGAGCAATCAAGTCGCCCTGTTTTATATTTTGGCCAACGTTCACGTCCATTGTTTCGATTAACCCCGATACTTGAGCACCGACACTGACTAATTTAGACGGATAAAGCACGCCATTGGTAAGTACTACTTTTTCGATGTTGCCGCGTTTAACCACATCGGAGGTAAAGATAGGTTGGTCTTGTTGTGCTTGAGTGTACTTGTATCCTACAACGGCAACGATTGCGCCAAGAGTAAGAAGCAGCAAGGTGTTTTTAATGTTCTTTTTCATGTGGATCTCTTAATGTCTTTTTAGTGACTGAATCTGCGCTAACAATCTTGTAATAACGGCTTTGCGTTTACTTACTATCAATAACAGCAGAAGTCGTATTCAAAGTGGGTTTACACAATGGCAATGTTGACAGCGGATCCATGCTGTCATTATGTGGCTGTGCTTGTTCCGGATGAGATTCTTGCGGATGAGCTTGTGGTGAATGAGCCCGTTGCGGCGTTTGACAGTGTCGCTCAAAGCTCACAGTCAAAGAGTCTGAGTCCAGTATGAAGCCTTGCATGCTTTGTCGAAGCGATACTGCTGACACAGAGGCTGATACTGGGGCTGATACTGGGGCTGACACTGGGGCAGACGAATCGATATCTAAAAATTTGGATAGCGCATACAGATGAAAAGTATACACTTTTTGGCCAGGTCCTTTAGAACATGGCGGTGCATACTCGTTACGATCATTCACAGTATTACTGCCAAATGAACCAACAGATTGATTTTCTTTACTGCCAGAACCAATACCAGAAGCTTGCGCCGGAATATTGTAAACAATCCAATACCACTTGAGTTCCTCAGGCTGGTTTGGTTTAGGTGCCTGAGTGTCACCTTGAGGTGGAGTGCCTTTTTTATTGTCAGCCGAGTCAGGCTTTGATGTATTTTGTTCATTGTTGGTCGGGTGTTGATTAGGCATGTGGTCCATTATCACCACCAATGATTGGGTTCCGTTGGGTACTCCTTGCCAGCCTAATGGCGGTGAAACCCCCTCTCCTTCACAAGTGAATTCAGTTGGTAATGTACCATTATCGGTAAATGCAGGGCTGGTAAGTTCAAGTGACGCCTTGGCATTAGCGGCCGTTGCGGCTAGCAGCGTCAAAGATAAAATGGAGACAATAATGTAGGTTTTCATGGCCTAATATCCGTAGCGATTAAGTTAACGATTAATGAGTTAACTTAAGTGTATCGATTAGGCTTCGCTGATGGATGACAATGTTGTCATTTAACGATGGGTAACAACAGCCGCATAGTCACAACCTCACTATCACTGGGTTCAAGCGTAAGATCGCCCCCGTGTGCGCGAGCGATTTCTCTGGCTAAACTTAACCCCAAACCACTGCCAGATATCCCTTGAGTATGTGCAGGTTCTCCGCGGTAAAAACGATCAAAAAGTTTTACCCTGACGTCGTGAGGTATCGGAAGGCAAAAATTGCTAATCACGACTTCTATAGCAGACTCGTTTTGGCGAGCGTGAATAGTCACACCTTTGTGATGAAGGCTATAACGCATTACGTTTACGAGCAGGTTATTTAACAGCTGCTTCAGCAAGACAATATCGCCTTGGATGATTAAACCTTTCTCAATAACACAATCAAGCTCCAGTTCATCCGACAACAAGGTCATATCGGCGATCAACTCATCGACTAATTCAGTGATGTTTATCGGCTCAAAATGCAACGCCATAGAGCCAGAATCAGCCTGTGATAGCAGCAACAATTTACGGGTAATAGCTGACAAATGCCCCACTTCATCAAGAATGGCATTGAGATCTAATTGCGATGAATTTTCAGACAACACAGCTTGTTCAAGCTTGCCTCTTAGCACTGTGAGTGGCGTTTTTAGCTCATGGGCGGCATCAGCAGTAAAACGAGAAACTTGTCGAAAGCTGTCTTCTAGGCGATCGAGCATCGTATTGTATGCATCAATCAACATTTTGAACTCTTTGTCTTCTTTATGCTCAGGTAAGCGATGACTAAGATCTTTTTGGGTCACCTTATCCATTGCTTTGTGTAATCTATTTATTGGTCTAATCGTATTGGTTGCGATAAACCATGCCCCTAGAATACTGAGTAATAGAGAAAAAGGAATAACCACAATCAGCGCCGCCTGCAAGGTGCTCGTTAACTGGCTAGTGGTAGCGGCAACATCCACAGCGATAAAACTTTGTTGGTTTGAGGCTTGGAGTAAACTGGCTCGCCATTGGTTTTGCTGATGTTCAAAAAAGGCAAATTGACAAACAGCGTTGGCTTTATAGTTATCGGTTAACGCTAGTGGCTCAGCGCTCAGCCAATGTAAGCGACTTATAACATCTTGTACGTCAACACCCGTTGGCGCAGTTAAAAACCCTTGCTCCGCAGAACCTACCGAGAGCATTAATTGGTTCGGTGAACTAACTCGCAACTTGTCTGTTAAATCAGTCATTAACCGACTACCAGAAAGCGAAGTGTCGCGTAAATTATTTATATTGGCAGCGGGGTTATTTGTATCAGGCAGTGTACGTTTGGGTATTAAGCGTTTTGCTTCCATACAAAGGCGAGAATCAAGGTTAGTCAATTCTACAGTCATAATACGCGACCAACTTAAGCTGATAACCAGCGCAAGCACAGCTGTCACGGTTAAAATTGATATGGCAAAAATACGAGTACGAAAATACATATTAAAACCTTATCGAATGCTCAGGCGATAGCCTGTGCCGCGGACCGACTCAATGGCACCGACCATTTTACCCGCCTTCTCTAATGAAGCCATTTTATTGCGGATGCGTTTAATACACACATCAACAACATTGGTACACGGATCAAAATCGTATCCCCAAACATGCTCCAACAGCTGTCCTCGGGTTAATACTTGGTTAGGCGAACGCATTAAGTGTTCAAGCAAGCTAAATTCGCGACTAGTGAGTTCGACTGATTGCCCCTGACAATTAATGCTTCGATTAATGCAATCAAGTTGTAATGCGCCTACCTCAACGACATGCTGTTGTGTGCCGCCATGTCGTCGAAGCAAGGCTTGAATGCGAGCATGCAACTCTTCAACATAAAACGGTTTTGCTAAGTAATCATCAGCGCCCATGTCTAACCCTTGAACGCGGTCACCCAATTCATTACGTGCAGTAAGCAGAATAATAGGCGTATCGACACCTTGTTGACGCAGCGAACGAAGAATATCCAGCCCATCGCGGCCCGGAAGCATAATGTCGAGAATAATAACATCATAGGTATTATTGCTTGCCGCCTGATAACCTTGATTGCCATCGGCACAATGAGTGACCTTGAGATTTTTGGCGCGCAAACCTTCACAGATAAAATCTGCAATTTTTTGTTCATCTTCGACAAGCAATACTTTCATTGAGTTCTATCCTTGGGAAACACTTAAAAGTATCTCACCTGACGCATCGCACCCGCAACCTATATGACAACATTGTCATTTAAGGGATTAAGTCTGGTCATACAAGAAAAATTAAAGTCAGCCCTATTCAGGGTTTTCTTTTAGGTGCCAAAACAAACTCAATAAAAATTATAAGTATTAGTAGATGAATTTGTTGATTGATTTTAATTTGACTGCAAAAGCAGAAAAATACTTTCTACCCGTAAAATGGGTCGCCTATTGACTGGCAAAAATCTCTTATGTTTTAGGTTTAAAATGCGTAAAAATATACAGCTAAAAATAACGGAATATATAAAACACACCCAACACCAGCAGCAATGCGCATTTTGTTTTTACCCATGAGCTCTGTTGCATAAGCTAATTTAGGTGACCAAAAAATTGCAAAAATAGACCACAAGACACCAATTATTAACCACACTTGCCAAAACATTGGATTTAAATAAATCTGATCGTTTATATAACCATAAAAAGCAAATAATCCAATCGACATGAAAATTGCATTCGCAGACTCTTCTATTTTGACACTTAACTTACTATCGTCTGAGCCTTTAATATAGCCAAGAACCTTAAATGGAAATGGTAAAACTAAAATAACAACAAGTAACCAAAATGATATTTGCCAGAACATGACGATTAATTCTCTTTAAACCTAACGTTTTAGTATTTATGCGTTGTGCTGTTTGCATGGCATAAACCACTTGTTGGACTTGGCCGATGCCGAGTCCAGATTAATTGGTACGCTTTATGCTGTAGGAATTTGCTTTTTTGATGCTGGCTCTGGGCTGCAGAGCCGTTTTGAACTGATTATTTGGCTTGAATTGTACATGTTTCATTGAAATTCCCTTGTCATTGTGGTGTTCCATCACATCTTTTTTAAGTTTAGCTGATTCAATGAGGATAATATACTCGATTGAGCCAGCATTTGGCTCCGCGCATCGGCTTAGTTCAACAGCATATTAGCTGGGTTCCCGATAAATATCCTAAGAAGTTCACCAAAATCAACATCAAGCACCGATTGCCAATAATGTCAGCCAACAGTACAAAAAAGCACATCTCAGCGTAACCGCTTTGAGTTAATTGTCGCCTATTAACGATGACAGTAACGAGACTAACAGACACGTACATATCAGTTGCCAGAAGCTTAAGCATCAGTTTCACATGACAGATAAAACAGTCTCAAGATGACATTTTATCGCTAATCATCTCAAAAATAGCTGCAACTGTAATGATTACATGTAAAACCTTTTATTTTTAAAAACAAAAAAATAAACTTCATACCATCAATTATTAACCATTAAAAACATAGAGTTATACTTTAAGTGCTGATTTAGATCTTGTTTAGCAACATCAGCTTTATGTGATGCTGGTCAAATCAATGCTTGATAGTTAGAGCTCTAATCATTAGTATCGTTATCAATTAAGCGTACAATTAACAAACCTTAAGACCAATGATCCCCTATATAGCAAGACCTGTATTGAAAAACGACAGACAACAACAGCTGATTAATGCCACGTTAGTATCTGTCGAACACCATAGATTACCAAACACCACACGTAATCGCATTAGCGGATTGACGGCAATGTTATCAGGGATAGTCAACCACTATTTCGGTAGCAAACAAGGGATAATCCAAGCCAGCCAAAAATTTGTTTCAGATAAATTGATGCAAGCATTACTGACAACAACGTCATGCAAAAACGTCCCCCTTGTAACAAGGCTTTCAAAGAGTGTGGCAGCTAACCTTACCGAGATACAAGGTTCAAATACCACGACTAAAAATTACGTAAACTTCTGGTCTCAGGCGATAAACGCCTCTAGGCTAGCAAGCTTGCACAATATTAATAGTCAGCAGTTATACGCCCATCGGTTTTTTTCAGTTAACCCATCATGGCCAACATTAGCTGCCGTCAATGCGACTAAGCAAATCGCCGTCATTGCTGGTTTTTGGTTGTCCCGTTCGCTCAACATCAAGCCTTTTACATCATCTGGTGTTATCGATTCTAAAGCGGCTATAGCGAGGCCAGATTGGCAGTATCACCACCTACTTGCGGTAATGCACTATGATGGTAAAAATGCTTTTCTCAGGCATGGTTTCCAAGCACATATTGGCCACAATAAGCCCAAAAACTGTCCGACTGCGACAGTAGTATCAAATGATACTCAGGCTGCGCCTCAAATCCAGTTCAATTATTTATCACACCAAAATCACATTGAAGGCTTTAGCGCGCAGGTGCACTTAATCCGTGAATTTGTCAATCAAATGAGTGTAGATCAATACCGTTGTGAACCCATTCAAGCTAACTTATCAGCTCAAACGAATGAAGAGATTGAACGTTTTGTCACAAGCGCGGTTGAACGAGCTGACCAGCCGACTTGCTCGTGCAAAATGAGCGAAGATAACATGATGATTGTCCATTCAGAAACCAAAGTTCATGGCATTAATCGCTTACATGTCGTTGATCTGTCTATTTCCCCGACAATCCCTAATGGCCATTTGAGCTCACCGACCATCATGGTCGCCGAGCAAGGCGCCGAATTTGTTTTAGGTGCACAACCACAGCCCCCGCCACAGTTTGGCCAACGTTACCGTTGCCAACCCATCACAACGATTACAAGCGCTTAAATGATCGCTTAACTAACCACAAATTAGTCTATGGGTATCAATAATACACATCGACAATGGGTCGATGGCCAACCGATGTTTTTATAAATGGCCAATGTAGCCAAGTTCAATCTATCAGGGTTTAACTATCGTCTTCACGATACTTAAGGCTTGAGGGCATATTCGCCTTTAAAAATTGTTCTATGGTATGAGAAAAAGACAACAAGGAGCCCACATTTTGTTTATAAATACTATTTACCCAGGAGTTAAGTAATGACTACCTGGTTATCAATAGGCATTTTATTTACTTTTTCCGCTATAGCATTTGTGATTTATCGTTGGGGTAACATGCGGTGCATTGGTGTCACACCCGTGCATAAATTTACCTTTATTGCCATTTTGTTCACCTCGGGACTTGATGTTGGCTTAATCATGTTTCCATTAACCGAATTTGCCGGTTATGCTGATTTAGCCGCCAGTCCTGAATATGGATTTAGCAATCCGTTGGCAATTGAGTTTGGTTTTTGGTCCTATTTAATTTGGGCTTTTTACTTTTTAACCAGTTTCTACTTCTGTGTTATTGAACCTAGAGTACAGTTTTTTAAAATTCCGCTGATTAAATTTATTAATAACCTAGTAATTATTGGTACGTGTGCCTTTACCGCTTATTTATTATTGACCAATTTACCCTGGTATTTACCGCAATTAGGTGATGGTGAAAGCATTGTCAGTAGCTTTTACCTTATCGTGTTTATGGTGATTGCCGCCGCAGTGTATTCAAGCACCAGTATTCGCTATGTACGTTATCTCAGTTTAGCCAGTACTTGGTTATTCTTTGGTTTAATCGCCCTGATGTGGTCTGGTGCATTTTTAGCAGACGACTCAAGTGTGGGTGAATTCTTTACTACCTTTGCATTAATCGGTAATTACTTTAGCAATATCAATCGTTTTGTTTTACCCATCAATGATTACCATGAGTTTTACCTATTATGGTGGTTTGCGTGGAGCATTATGATTGGTCAATTTACCGCCCGTTTTGTCGGCGGCATGAAAACCTATCAAGTTTTGTTCGCCATGATGGTGTTCCCTTCTATTCCAATCGCAATTTGGTTCACCGTACTGTACTACTACAGCGCAAACGGCATTGATACATCAGGTTTCTATAATCTGGCCATGGTGATCGTTGGCATCACGTTTGTGATTAATTCACTCGATTCGCTAGTGCGTTTATACACAGACAACTTAAATATAACGGTTGAACGTTTTGGTAAAGTCCCTTATATGATCGGGAATGTGGTATTGCTGAGTGGTTTAACCTTGTTGTTTAAACTTGAATTTCTTCAAATACAATGGGTTGGCGCGTTATCTATTGGCCTGATCTTAGGTTGCTTTGGTTTTATCTTAATATCGCATTACCACAACGTGGGTAAAATTGAACACTCTCCAAAAGAAAATAAAATTGATTTCACTAAATTTGCATTAGCAAACTAAACCAATATTTATGTTCTAAGGAATAGTAATGAACAGGACAATAAAAAAGTTTGCCCTATTGATCTTATTTGCTCTACCAACTTCAGTCACTGCAGGAGAGTTAAGCGCCACGATTAATGCAACGTCTGACTATACCTTTAATGGTGTTAGCTAAACGGATAATGACCCGGCATTACAAGCCAGCCTAGACCATGCAGCAAATGACGCTTGGTACTTGGGTGCTTGGGCATCTAATGTTGACTTTGGTAGTGCTGATAACACTTAGTTAGAACTTGATTTTTATGCAGGTAAGTATGCTGAGTTAACTGATAAACTCTCTGTCGATGCGGGTATCGCATATTACACTTACCCTGGTGATAATGCCTCTGATGAGTATGACTACCCAGAGATATACACCAATTTACGATTACCTAAGGAGGCGCAAAATATTGATTTGTATTAATTGATATTTTGGCCAAATGAAGCCAAATCGAAGAAACATAATACTCGGTACACATGCACCTGAGACCGTCGAAAACAGGGACGTTTTCGCAGATCCCCCATGGATGGGTTTACGGCGGATCTTAGGTGTATGTGTACTTAAGGTCACTCTTTCACATCCATGTGATTGCGACATTCCGTTCATCCTGAACATTCCTGCGGCAGGCAATTGATAACATTGAATTAACGCTCTAAAGCAAACTACCAAACATGAAATAGGGTCTGCATTACTCGGACGAAAGTCCAACGACCCGTAAACTTTGGCGCATTAATCAGTTACCTGCCTAGCTGAGAAAGGTCAGATTTAACGATGAAATGAGTAACGCCACTTGTTCGGCTTGGTACAGATAAAAGTAACAATGTTAACCTGGATGAATCAGAGTGATAAAACGGATAATATCTGCCGGCGACTAAAGCCGGATAAAGTACGGTATCGCCACCAAGATAACCCCCATTATCAGTAAGCTGGTGACACTGGCAACAAAATACGGAAACACACATAACGCCATTCCAATACATAAGGGAACAATCGCTCTTTGACGTTTTCCATAGACAAAATACCCCATGCCAATGGCGCCAAATAGCACACTCCACATGATCATTGCTGCACTGCCCATCTGTTTGCCTCTTATCTATTGCCTAGCTATTGCCTACCTATAATGAATAGATTGGCTAATTTGTTGGATTATTTTGAGCTTTGGATTTGATCCAGTCAATCAGCTAGTCAGATCTTAATGTTAATAGGCTTCCAACTAATGCAAATAATGCAATTAATGCAATTAATGCAATTAATGCAATTAATGCACTAAGGCCCATCCGCCTTTTACTATAAGACTCCAGCGTCTAAGAACCCTAATGTCATCACAAACAAGCTTGGTAAACTGACCGCGATTCAAATCAACATCAAGCACTGATTGCCAATAATGCCAGCCAACAGTACAAAAAAGCACACCTCAGCGTAACCGCTTTGGGTTAATTGTCGCCTATTAACGATGACAGTAACGAGACTAACAGACATGTACAGATCAATCGCCAGAAGCTTAATCATCAGTTTTACATGACAGATAAAACAGTTTCAAGATGACATTTTATCGCTAATCATCTCAAAAATAGCTGCAACTGTAATGATTACATGTAAAACCTTTTTATTTTTAACAACAAAATATCAACTTCATATTATCAACTATTAACCATTAAAAACGTAGACTTAAACTTTAAATGCTGATTTAAATCTTGTTTAGCAACATCTGTTTTATGATCTAGATCAAATAAACGCTTGATACTTAGAGCTCTAATCATTAGTATACTTATTAATTGAGCGTTCAATTAACAATTGTTAATACGGATAACGGACCCATTTTATGTCAAGACCTATAATGAAAAACGTCAGACAACAACAGCTGATAGATGCCACGTTAATGTCTGTCGAACAACATGGGTTACAGAACACGACGATTAATACTATTAGTGGATTAGCCGGAATGTCATCTGGGATCATCAGCCACTATTTTGGTGGAAAACAAGGGTTAATAGAAGCCACGCTAAAATTTCTGTTAGATGAATTGAAGCAAGCATTACTGGCCAGAACATCAGGCAAAACGTTAACCCCGATAGATCGGCTTTCAATGATTGTGGAAGCTAACTTTACTGAATTACAACGTTCAGGCGGCGCGACAAAAACATGGTTAAGCTTCTGGTCCCAAGCGATGCACGATCCTGGACTCGCAAGGTTACAAAACATTAATAGTCAGCGGTTATACAGCAATCTGCTTTTTTCGTATAAACAACTGTTACCTAACATTGAAGCGGTCAATGCCGCTAAGCAAACTGCGGCAGTGATTGATGGTTTTTGGTTACGCAGTGCGCTGAGTGCCACCCCAATTGAAGATTTTAAACAAGCCCAAATTTTATCTAAAGCCTTTATAAAGGCTCTGATCGTGCACAACGGAGTAAATTGATGTCATCTAGAGTTATTTATCAAAATTATATTCATGGAAAATACCAGTCAAATGGCACTGGTGAAACATTTGAAGTAACAAATCCTGCTACAGGGGAAGTCAGCTATTTAGTTGAGGTGGCAACTGAGTCTGTGCAACAAGCCGCCATAGACAGCGCTAAAGTCGGTTTTGCGATTTGGTCGGCAATGGCCCCAATTGAACGTAGCCGCATTTTACTAAAAGCCGTTGCCCTACTTCGTGAACAAAATGATGAACTTGCCGCAGGTGAAGTACTCGATACTGGTAAACCATGGCAAGAAGCCTCAGTAGTCGATGTCGTTACTGGTGCCGACTCTATCGAGTTCTTTGCAGGTCTCGCCCCCAGTATTGAAGGTAATCAGCAACCTGTCGGCGCAGATTTTTATTACACTCGCCGTGAGCCATTAGGCATTTGTGCCGGTATTGGCGCATGGAACTACCCACTACAGATAGCTTGTTGGAAAGCCGCCCCTGCACTTGCTTGCGGTAATGTGATGATTTTTAAGCCTTCAGAAGAAACCCCTCGCGGCGCAATGCGTTTAGCTGAAATCTTCACTCAAGCTGGCGTGCCGGATGGCGTATTTAACGTTGTTCAAGGTGACGGTAGCGTCGGTGAATGGCTAACCACGAGTAAAGATATCGCTAAAGTATCTTTTACTGGCGAAGTGGGAACCGGTAAAAAGGTCATGGCAGCCGCCGCTGGCTCACTAAAATACGTGACCATGGAGCTGGGCGGTAAGTCGCCATTGATTATCTTTAACGATGCCGACGTTGAAAATGCAGTATCAGCTGCGATGTTAGCTAATTTTTATACTCAAGGCGAAGTCTGTACTAATGGTACTCGAGTCTTTGTGCAGCAAGATATTTATCCGCAATTTATTCAACGCTTAAAAGAACGTACTGAGCAGAACATTATTTGCGGCGATCCAATGGACCCTAACACTAATTTCGGGGCATTGATCTCACGCGACCATCAACAAAAAGTACTTGACTACATTGATATCGGTAAAAAAGAAGGTGCTACCTTATTAACCGGTGGAACAGCATTACAGCCTGACAATGCCCCTAATGGTTTCTTTGTTGCCCCGACTATCTTTACTGATTGTACCGATAACATGACCTTGTCTAAAGAAGAAGTGTTTGGGCCGGTAATGTCGGTATTAACCTTTACTGATGAAGACGAAGTGATCCGTCGAGCTAATAGCACTCATTTAGGTTTAGCGGCTGGCGTGTTTACTCAAGACATAACCCGTGCTCACAGAGTGATCCACCAAATCCAAGCAGGCATTTGTTGGATTAATGCCTATGGCGCCTCCCCTGCAGAAATGCCTGTTGGTGGTTATAAAATGTCGGGGGTTGGCCGTGAAAATGGCGCTGAAACATTAAAGGCATACACGCAAATCAAAGCTGTTTACGTGGGTATGCAGTCACTTGAAAGCCCATTTTAAGGAGTGACTAAACTAATGACTCATCAATATGATTATATTATTGTCGGCGCCGGTAGCGCAGGTTGTGTATTGGCTAACCGCTTAACTGAGAACCCAGACAATAAAGTATTAATTCTTGAAACCGGTGGTAGTGACAAGAGCATTTTTATTCAAATGCCAACGGCGCTATCTATCCCAATGAATACTAAAAAGTATGCCTGGCAGTTTGAAACCGAAGCCGAACCGTATTTAGATAATCGTCGCATGCATTGCCCTCGCGGCAAAGTATTAGGCGGTTCATCATCGATTAATGGCATGGTTTACGTGCGTGGTCATGCTCGCGATTTTGACGAGTGGCAACAAAAAGGTGCAAAAGACTGGGATTATGCTCATTGCCTACCTTACTTTAAAAAAGCCGAAACATGGTCTTTTGGTGGTAATGAATATCGTGGTGATAAAGGCCCATTAGCGGTTAATAACGGCAATGAAATGAAAAACCCTTTATATCAAGCTTTTGTTGATGCAGGTGTCGATGCCGGCTATTTAGCAACCGATGATTACAATGCCAGTCAGCAAGAAGGTTTTGGTCCAATGCACATGACGGTTAAAAACGGCGTGCGTTGGTCTACGGCAAATGCCTACCTTCGCCCTGCAATGAAACGCCCTAATTTAACCGTGGTAACTCATGCTTTAGTGCACAAGGTTATCATGCAAGGTAAAACAGCTATCGGCGTTCGTTACGAGTGTAAAGGTCAGTTGATTGATATTAACTGCAATAAAGAAGTGGTGTTATCGGCCGGTTCAATTGGGTCGCCACATATTTTGCAGTTATCGGGTATTGGCGACGCCAGCACATTAGCTAGCGCAGGCATTGAGCAAGTACATCAATTACCCGGTGTTGGCCAGAATCTGCAGGATCACTTAGAGTTTTACTTTCAATTTAAGTGCTTAAAACCCATTTCGCTTAATGGCAAAATTGATCCATTAAACAAACTGTTTATTGGTGCTCGTTGGATTTTAGATAAGTCAGGTTTAGGCGCAACTAACCATTTTGAATCTTGTGGCTTTATCCGTTCAAAAGCTGGCTTAGAGTGGCCAGATTTACAGTATCACTTCTTACCTGCTGCAATGCGCTATGACGGTAAAGAAGCTTTTGCGGGCCATGGTTTCCAAGTTCACATTGGTCACAATAAACCCAAAAGCCGTGGGACTGTCACTGTGGCATCAAATGATCCCAAGGTTGCTCCACAAATTCAGTTCAATTATTTATCACACCAAGATGATATTGAAGCTTTTAGAGCTTGTGTTCGCTTAACCCGTGAAATCATCAATCAACCAGGTTTAGATGAGTATCGTGGTGAAGAAATCCAACCAAGCTTAGCGGTGCAAACCGATGAAGAAATTGATCGTTTTGTTAGAAGCTCAGTAGAAAGCGCATATCACCCTTCTTGCACATGCAAAATGGGCGAAGATGATATGGCTGTTGTCGATTCAGAAACTAAAGTTCACGGTATTAATGGTTTACGAGTGGTTGACTCGTCAATTTTTCCGACCATTCCTAATGGTAATTTGAACTCGCCGACCATCATGGTCGCCGAGCGCGCTGCCGATATTATTTTAGGTAACGAGCCGCTCGCGCCAAGTTTGTCAAACGTGACCATTGCCAAACAGTGGCAAACATCACAACGATTACAAGCCCCCAAACGTCAAGTTGATTAACACCAATTAGTCGATGTGTATTCATTAATACACATCGACAGCGGGTTGATGGCCAACCTACATTTTTGTAAATGGCCTATTTAGCTGAGTTCAATCTATCAGGGTTTAACTATCGTCAACACGATACTTAAGGCTTGAGGGTTTTTGCCTTTAAAAATTGTTCTATGGCATAAGAAAACATACAACAAGGAGCCAACATTATGTTCGCACACACCCTTTATTCAGGAGTCAAATAATGACTACCTGGTTATCAATAGGTATTTTATTTACGTTTATCGCTATCGCATTTGTGATTTATCGTTGGGGTAACATGCAGTGCGTTGGCGTCACACCAGTGCGTAAGTTTACTTTTATTGCCATTTTGTTCACATCTGGACTTGATGTGGGTTTAATCATGTTTCCGTTAACTGAATTTGCCGGATATGCAGATTTAGCCGCCAGTCCTGAATATGGATTTAGTAATCCGTTAGCGATTGAGTTTGGTTTTTGGGCCTGCTTAATTTGGGCATTTTATTTTCTAACGTGCTTCTACTTCTGTGTTATTGAACCAAGAGTAAAGTATTTTGAAATTCCATTAATTAAATTTATTAATAACATTGTCATTATTGGCACTTGTGCCTTTACCGCTTACTTATTATTAACCAACTTACCCTGGTATTTGCCGCAATTAGGGGATGGTGAAACGATTGTTGGCAGCTTCTACTTAATAGTATTGATGGTCATTGCCGCCGCAGTGTATTCAAGCACCAGTATTCGCTATGTTCGTTATCTCAGTTTAGGCAGTACATGGTTGTTCCTAGGTTTGATTGCCATTATGTGGTGTGGTGCATTTTTATCAGACGACTCAAGTGTGGGTGAGTTCTTTACCACATTTGCATTACTCGGTGACTACTTCGGTAATATCCATAACTTTGTGCTACCGATAAACGATTACCATGAATTTTACCTGTTCTGGTGGTTTGCGTGGAGCATTATGATTGGTCAATTTACCGCACGTTTTGTTGGTGGAATGAAAACTTATCAAGTGTTAATCGCTATGATGGTGTTCCCTTCAATTCCAATTGCCATTTGGTTCACGGTACTTTACTACTACAGCGCAAACGGCATTGACACGTCAGGTTTCTATAATCTTGCGATGGTGATTGTTGGCGTAACGTTTGTGATTAACTCACTCGATTCACTGGTACGTTTATACACTGACAACTTAAACCTAACGGTTGAACGTTTTGGTAAAATACCTTATATCGTCGGTAATGTTGTCGTACTGAGTGGTTTAACCTTGCTATTTAAATTGGATTTCCTACAAATTCAGTTGGTCGGCGCACTGGCTATTGGCTTGATATTAAGTTGTTTCGTATACATATTAAAATCACACTACCGTAATGTGGGAGATATTGAACGCTCTCCAAAAGAAAATAAAATCGATTTCACTAAAATCGAATTAGCAGACTAAACAAATAATAATAATCCAAGGAATAATGATGAATACGACAATAAAAAAGTTAGCTCTATTAAGCTTATTTGCTATACCAACTACTGTTATGGCTGGTGAGTTAAGTACCACGGTTAATGCAACGTCTGACTATACCTTTAATGGTGTTAGCCAAACGGATAATGACCCTGCATTACAAGCTAGCTTAGATTATGCTGCCAATGACGGTTGGTACGTTGGTGCATGGGCATCAAACGTCGACTTTGGCAGTGCTGATGACACTTGGTTAGAACTTGATTTTTATGCAGGTAAGTATGTTGAGTTAACTGACCGAGTCTCTGTTGATGCAGGTATCGCATATTACACTTACCATGGTGATAATGCCTCTGATGAGTATTACTACCCTGAGATATACACCAAATTTGGTTACGGCTCATCGCTTGGTCATACTGAATTGAACTTTTGGTATTCATGGGATTACTTTGGTGTTGATGCTGACCATTACATCATGATGGTCGCACATACCTTTACCATTGCAGAAGGTCATGACATTCGTGTAAGCGTTGACCGCTCTACGTCGCAAGACGAAGACAAGTGGGCATGGGATGGTGACAAGTCTTACAACCATTACCGTGCAGAATACATGACTAGCTGGGAAGGTTTTGACTTCAATGTTGCTGCTGAAGATACCAGCATGAACAATGATGTAAGCGATTCTCGTGTAGTATTATCTGTATCACGAACTTTCACGCTATAAACTGTTATAATCAATAATAGCAAAACAGAATAATGTCTTTGACATTATTCTGTTTTTTAATATTGAGCATGAGTAATAAGCAAAATTCTTCTCTCGTGCGGGGTCAATTATGAAGAGGAGAATAAGGGGATTATGGAAAAATACGAGCAGCTGTTAATTTCATTACGCCGGGTGATCAGAGCCATTGACATACACTCGCGCCAATTAAA
Organism: Shewanella sp. CAL98-MNA-CIBAN-0140; assembly: GCF_040309905.1. NCBI lineage: Bacteria > Pseudomonadati > Pseudomonadota > Gammaproteobacteria > Alteromonadales > Shewanellaceae > Shewanella > Shewanella sp. CAL98-MNA-CIBAN-0140. Next base: position 75,061 of record NZ_JBEOPI010000018.1, on the reverse strand, counting down.
TAAACTATCCGGTCTAACTGGACCGCAATTAATGGTAATACAAAAAGTTGATCAGCTTGAGGCACCACTGGCTAAAAAAATTGCCCAAGAGATTAATTTAAGTGCAGCCACAGTGACGACCATTATTGACCGACTCGAAAAGCGTGGATTTGTAATTAGAACGCGCAGTGAAACTGACAAGCGTAAAGTTCACTTATCATTAAGTGAAGCAGGTAAAACACTGTTAAACAGTGCACCTAAACCATTGCAAGAACATTTTATTATGCGCTATCAGAATCTTGAAGAATGGGAACAAAGCCAATTATTGTCTGCAGTCGAACGTATTGCGACAATGATGGATGCCAATGATATTGATGCGGCGCCTGTATTGTACGTCGGCCAAATTCAAGTAGAAGATCAACCTCAATAAGTTCCCCCTTTCTTATCTATAGCGCGAGAACCATCTTGCGTTATAGGTATTGCAGCTGGCTAGCGTTTAATCTTAATATTTACCCCTTCGGTTGTCATGTGTTGTCATCTTTTTAAAAGCCATACTGTTTCAACGTCTGCAGTGCAAATCATAGTAAATATCAGCCTAACACCACTCTCTATTACTCGAGATGATAATGGTACCCGAGGCCGGACTATTCTTGATAACAAAGAGTGGCACGCCTGATGTTTAACAAGAGTGCAGATGGATTATCATCTATATTCTTTACAACTAAATTTCAGACGTAAAAAAGCCCCAACTAATGTTGAGGCTTTTTTACACCACTCTCTATTGCTAGAGATTATAATGGTACCCGAGGCCGGACTTGAACCGGCACGCTTATTCAGCGAGGGATTTTAAATCCCTTGTGTCTACCGATTCCACCACTCGGGCAAAGTGTTGTTTTAACCGTTACTAAAAGTAACCATTAAATGCAATATTGTGGAGGCGCAACCCGGAGTCGAACCGAGATAGGCGGATTTGCAATCCGCAGCATAGCCATTCTGCCATCGCGCCATGCTTTAACCAATTTCATCTCTATCGGATGAGAAAGAAATTGGAGCGACATATCGGGTTCGAACCGATGACCTATACCTTGGCAAGGTATCGCTCTACCAACTGAGCTAATGTCGCATATCTAACGCTTTAACGCTTCATTAATACTGCAGAAAAACCTGTATCAACTGAATTAATGTCGCATTTGTAACTCTTTAACGCTTAACAGCTAGAGAACGTTTCCCCTGACTGCGGAATGGCATTCTACCGTTTTAGCCCTGATAGTCAATCAATAAAAACAGATTTATTGCCACAAAATGACTGTTTGGTGCATAAAACAGCAGTATGATTAAATATATTACAAGGCGCATAAAAAAGCATCTCCAAAGAGATGCTTTATCATTAACCTTACGGGTAAGTACTCAATAAACAGACATATTCAGTATAAAGACTTTACTGATCGTCCCCATCACCTAAGGTTGATATTTATAACGTATTAATTTTTTGGTAACGACAATGTGGTTAAACCAAGCATTTTTTGCATAACACCAACAACTTGGCAGCTATAGCCAAACTCGTTGTCATACCAAACGTATAAAATAGCGCGCTTACCTTCAGCAATCGTCGCTTGAGAGTCAACCACACCCGCATAACGTGAACCAACTAAATCGCTAGATACAATTTCAGTTGACTCAGTAAAATCAATTTGATTCTGAAGTCCAGACTGTAATGCCACATCTTTTAAGTATTCATTCAGCTCATCACGATTAGTTTCAGATTGTAGATTAACACTGATGATAGCCATAGATACGTTAGGTGTTGGTACACGGATCGCGTTACCGGTTAACTTACCTGCTAATACAGGCAATGCTTTGGCAACGGCTTTAGCTGCACCCGTTTCAGTAATAACCATATTCAATGGTGCGCTGCGACCACGACGGTCAGCACTGTGGTAGTTATCGATCAGGTTTTGATCGTTAGTATAAGAATGAATGGTTTCTACGTGGCCATTCTCAATACCGTATTTATCATTGACCGCTTTTAACACTGGAGTAATGGCGTTAGTGGTACAGCTTGCCGCCGATACAATGGTGTCTTCATCGAGAATATCATTTTCATTAACACCGAATACGATATTTTTAATCGCACCTTTAGCGGGTGCCGTTAACAATACTTTGGTCGCACCAGGGCTTTTAAGGTGTAAACCTAAACCAGCTTCATCTTTCCAAATACCGGTGTTATCCACGACTAAAGCATCGTTAATGCCATACTGAGTGTAATCAACTTGGTCTGGAGAATTAGCGTAAATGATCTGAATGTAAGTACCGTTGGCAATGAGCGCGTTGTTTTCTTCATCCACTTCAACAGACCCATTAAACGGTCCATGTACTGAATCACGACGTAATAGACTGGCACGTTTTTCTAAATCGCTCTTTTTCCCACCCCGTAAAACAATGGCACGCAGACGCAATTTATTGCTCTTACCTGTACGTTCAATTAACAACCGAGCTAATAAACGGCCGATACGACCAAAACCGTAAAGAACAACATCACGAGGAGGGGTATCATCACCATGATTAACCGCTTCTGACAATTCGTGAGCCATATAAGCTTCAATACCGCTCGCATCCTTGTTATCACGCCAGTAATTAATGGCTAATTTACCGATATCCACTCTGCAATGCTTAATGGCTAATTTGCTTAGTGCTACAACAAATGGGAAACTTTCACGAAGACGTAACTTTTCACCGACATGACGACGCACTAAACGGTGTGACTTAATGATTTCGATGGTTGATGCGTTTAGTAATGGTTTACCATATACCATTACTTCAATGCCTTGATTACGATACAATTTGCCAAGCAACGGTTGCATTGCTTCTGCCATTTCGAAACGTTCTTGCCAGCTTTGTAAATGTTTATCTGCACTCATGTAGGGATCCTTTATCTCACTTTTCTATTATTTTCAGAAAGGTTTGAGTAACAATAAGAAAAGACCAATAATTTAGTATATTGTATGGGGACTGCCCCTGTTGGTCGGCGACATTGTAATAAAATACACGCTATTTCGCTAGTAACAAATTTTCGGTAAACGTGTAATTTTATTAGACAATTCAGCTCTTGGAGACGCTTTTGAACCATAATTTTGTATTAATTACATCATTTACAGTTATTGGGGCGTTTTTTGGTCTTTTTGGCTGTGATAATGGCCGTAATAGCGAACTAATTTGTAAAAATAATCCTGAACTTTGTAGCGATTTACACAAAGATAGTTGGTGTCGCTTTGAAAAAGCCGACTTGATCCGTCATCGATACGCGTTAAAACAAACTTCATCGCCCACTGGTAAGCAACTCTATCAACAGCTTGTCCATCTAGAAGATTATAGTAAATGCATCGAATTGGCCGCTGGAGTGCAACATAAACTTAATACCTACCGTACTCGTGATCGCGAGCAAGCATTTGCGGTAAGCACCCAAACACTCGCTGAACTGCAAGAATTTACCCGCACTAATAATGATGTGCATTTAGCTTTTTATCGTTGGATGCGTTTCAACGACCAAGCCGGATTCACCATTGTAGAAGACACCTATAAGCAAGGTAACCTCGTCGACAATGAAATTATTACTCAACTAGCCGCCTATTATGTGCGGGTCTCCCCTCACGACGCTAAATCACTTTATTTGCATTTGTTATCCACATCAGAGCCAGCCAATGTCGATCCTGATTGGTTTTTAGCATTAGCCTCAATTTACCGCCAACAACAGGATAGTGAAAAAGAGTATATGCTAACCAGAGCCAATTTGTTAATGAGCGAAAACCTTGCCGATGAGGAACAAGTATTAGCCATCATTAATAGTGATCATAAGCGCGCATTAGTTTTAGACCGCCAAGCAGTTGAATTAGTATCAACGGTAATGAGCAATAAATTTGCCAATAGTCACAGTGAAACATTATTGAAATAAACGACGATTTTACTGTTTATGTCAGCTTTTGCAGCAATAATTATTTATGTAAACTTACAAAAATGTGGTTAATTTATCTTCGATACGGGCTAAATGTAAAAATAATACGACAATTATGCCCTTTATTCGGCATATTTGGGTGATTTAACTTGATTATTATAGCCAGTTTGGTAATTTTACAACTAGGCGATCCACATGCCACCAAATTATTTTAACTTGAGGGATATGAGATGACTATCCGTGTAGCAATTAACGGCTATGGCCGTATCGGTAGAAATGTTTTACGTGCACTGTACGAAAGCGACAAAGATTACCCAATCGAAATCGTAGCATTGAATGATTTAGGTGATGCGTCAATTAATGCCCACTTAACTAAGTATGATACTGTTCATGGTCGTTTCAACGCTAAAGTTGATCATGACGATGAAGCTATCTACGTCAATGGTGACAAAATCTTAACTTTCCAAGAACGTGACCCATCAAAGTTACCTTGGGCTGAGTTAAAAATTGATGTTGTTTTTGAATGTACTGGTATCTTTACTTCTAAAGAATCTGTGCAACCACACCTTACTGCAGGCGCAAAGAAAGTTATTATTTCTGCTCCAGGTAAGAATGTAGATGCAACCATCGTTTATGGTGTGAATAACGACATATTAACCTCAGACATGACAGTGATTTCAGGTGCATCATGTACTACTAACTGTTTAGCGCCTATGGCTAAGCCGTTAAATGATGAAATTGGTATTGAGTCAGGTCTAATGACCACAATCCATTCATACACTAACGATCAACGTTTATCTGACGTGTACCACACAGATTTACGCCGTGCTCGCGCTGCGGCAATGTCGATGATCCCAACTAAAACCGGTGCAGCTGCTGCAGTAGGTTTAGTGGTTCCTGAGCTTCAAGGCAAATTTGACGGATTAGCGGTACGTGTACCAACGATTAATGTGTCTTTAGTTGACTTAACCTTCTTAGCGTCTCGCGACACCACTATTGAAGAAGTTAACGCCATCATCACTCGTGCTTCACTGCAGTCTCCTATGTCTGAAGTGTTAGCGATTAATGAAGAACCATTAGTGTCTATCGACTTTAACCATAATCCTTTCTCTTCTAATTTCGACGCAACACAAACACGTGTTAACGGTCGTTTAGTGAAAGTGATGTCATGGTACGACAACGAGTGGGGTTTCAGTAACCGCATGTTAGACAACGCTGTTGCACTAATGAACGCTAAGTAATCTACCTTGTAGAGTCGCTTGTTGGATTTGGTTTAGCTTAAGAGCCTCGCATTTATTGCGGGGCTTTTTGTTGGCTGTTGGGTAAACCGTGTACCCTTTGTGTGTGTGCTGGTGCTGGTGCTGGTGCTGGCAGGATTTTAGCTTCAACGTTACTGAAGTAGGTAACAAAAATGAATGTATCCATTAATGTCTAAAATGCCATCGCGATTATGTGGTGATGAAATTATAATCGTTACAACAAATTGCCACATAATTGAATCATGGTTATTCGAAGCACAAAATCGAGTCAAAAATTTGTTAGCTCTTGGTAATTATTATTAATTTAAAAAACAATACCTCTGACTATAACCTCAGCTGAACAATATTTTAATATCAGATATTTGTTGTTACTAAGCATTGGTATTATTTTAGATAACTCGATTCTGCTAAATAAAAAGCCGACTTGATGTCGGCTTTCGTTTTTGATCATCACACAAAGCCTTTGGCTTATGCGTTGCCCTTCACTGTCATGTTCAATTCTGTGGCAAAATCGAGCATGCGAGTGAGTGGGATGAGTGCTTTGATGCGCAGTTCATCGTTAACAAAGATTTCATGATCGGTTTTGTCGGTATCAACCAATGATGCTTCTATAGCGGGTAGACCGTTCATGGCCATCCACGGGCAATGGGCGCAGCTATTGCAAGTTGCCCCGTTGCCGCCGGTTGGGGCTTCGAGTAAGGTTTTACCTGGAGCCGCTTGCTGCATTTTATAAAAAATACCGCGATCGGTGGCGACAATAAAGGTGTCGTTTCCCATGGTTTGCGCGGCTTTAATGAGCTGACTGGTAGAGCCAACCACATCAGCAAGTTCAACCACACTGGCGGGTGATTCTGGGTGGACTAAAATTGCCGCAGTAGGATACAGCTTTTTAAGCTGGCGTAACGCTTTGGCTTGAAACTCATCATGCACAATACAATCGCCCTGCCATAACAGCATATCAGCGCCAGTTTGCTTATTGATGTAAGCGCCTAAGTGACGGTCTGGTGCCCAGATGATTTTTTTATCTTGGCTGTCTAAGTGCTCAACAATTTCAAGTGCAATACTTGAGGTTACCACCCAATCTGCACGGGCTTTTACTGCGGCAGAGGTGTTGGCGTATACCACCACGGTATGATCAGGGTGCGCATCGCAAAACTCACTAAAGAGTTCTATCGGACAACCTAAATCTAATGAACAGGTTGCTTCTAACGTTGGCATTAAAATGGTTTTTTCTGGGCTTAAAATTTTTGCGGTTTCGCCCATAAACTTCACCCCTGCGACAATTAATGTCTTTGCTGGGTGATCACGACCAAAGCGTGCCATTTCTAGAGAATCAGATACGCAGCCGCCGGTTTCTTCTGCTAAGGCTTGAATTTCAGGGTCGGTATAGTAATGGGCCACTAACACCGCATCTTTTTCAATCAGTAACTGCTTAATGTGTGCTTTATATTGTGCTTTTTCAGCGTCAGACAACACGGCAGGTTTAGGTGGAAACGGATACTCAATAGTTTCAATTTTAGGTGCCGACAAACTCATACAGGTTCCAAACGATTGACATTGTCCGGATATTATACGAAATCGTGGTTAAAAACAAAAGGACGCGTTAGCGTCCTTTTAGATAAGGTAGTGTATTAAACACTTAACAGTATTAGTGCATGGCTAAAAGCATTTCTTGCGGTTGTTCTAGGTAGTGTTTCCATAGATTACAGAAACGGGCAATGGTGCCGCCATCAATGACGCGGTGATCGCCTGACCAACTCACTTGCATGATCTTACGGGCTTCAACTTCGCCTTTGGCGTTAAAGCGCGGTAATAGTTGCAATTTACCCAATGCCACAATCGCGACTTCAGGTTTGTTGATAATGGGTGTTGCCACCGTGCCACCTAATACACCAATGTTAGAAATCGAGATAGTGCCGTCTTTTAGATCTGCTGGTGATACTCGTCCGCTGCGCGCGGCTGTGGTTAAGCGAGTAATATCAGCGGCAATTTCTAAAATCGATTTACTTTGCACATCTTTAATATTGGGCACCAACAAACCGACTTTGGAGTCAACGGCCATACCAATGTTATGACGTGACTTGTAGGTGAGTTCAGTGCAATCGGCATTCACTTGGCTATTTAATATCGGAAATTGGGTAATCGCTAACGACATGGCCTTCATAAAGAAGGGCATCATGGTGAGCTTCACTTCATCGGTTGAATAACGTTGCTTCATGCTTTCACGCAAGGCAACCAGTTCGGTTAAATCAAACTCTTCACAGTAAGTAAAATGCGGGATAGTCGATACCGACTCTACCATCATCTTCGCCATGATAGCCTTCACGCCTTTGATGGGCTCGACTCTATCGCTTGCTCCAGCATAGCTAACAGTAGGGCTATTATTTATTTGACCAGCTTGATTTTCTAATTGACCACCGACTTGACCACTTACTTGATTAGCAGAAGATGACACCGGCGTTGTGCTTACAGCAGCTTGGGTGGAACTTGCTCCCTGCTGATGACGTTCAATGTCTTCTTTATAAACACGGCCATTTTTGCCAGTACCCACAACCATAGCAATATTAATGTCTCGCGAGCGGGCCATGCGGCGTACCGCCGGACTGGCTAACGCTTTACCTTGTGCAACAGGTTCAAGATTACCTTGTGGCGCAGCAACTTGAGCTTGTTCAGCAACCTCTACCGTCGCGGACTGAGTATGACTATCCGCTGCCACTTCAATGGCAAATAAAGGCGAGTGAACTTTAGCGAGCTGTCCTTTGCGATAATGCAGTTTGACAATTTTACCGGCTTTCATTGCAGGTATTTGCACTAAGGCTTTATCGGTCATCACATCAGCAATAGGCTGATCTTCAACCACCATATCGCCTTCTTTTACTAACCAATCAACCAATTCACATTCAACAATACCTTCGCCAATGTCTGGCAATAAGAATTCTTCAATGTTTGATTGGCTGCTTGAGGTGGTAACAACAGCATTACTGTCGTTAACGCTTGTGTCATTAATGGCCGTGTCGCTAACCGCTGTGACTTCAGCAACCGGCGCGTCAGTGACACTATCGCTCTCTTCACCTTCCATTTCTACTGCGTACAATGGTTGATGCACAATGGCTATTTCACCTTTAGCGTAGTACAGCTTAGTAATTTTTCCGCCATGGGGCGCTGGAATTTGCACTAACGCTTTATCAGTCATTACATCTGCAATCGGCTGATCTTCAGTGACCATATCACCTTCACTGACTAACCAATCAACTAATTCGCATTCCACCACACCTTCGCCGATGTCGGGTAAAATAAAATCTTTAATCATATCTTACTCCTAATAGGCCACTGTGGCTTTGATGGCTTCGAATGTCTTTAACTCATCTGGCATGTATTCTTTTTCATGCACTAATGGATAAGGCGTATCTAATCCGCACACACGGCTGATGGGTGATTCAAGTGATAAGAAGCATTCTTGCTGAATAGTTGCGGCAATTTCACCGGCAAAACCTCCGGTTAATGGCGCTTCATGGTTAATCAGCAAACGACCCGTTTTGGTCACTGATTTTACAATAGTTTCAACGTCCCATGGCGCTATGGTGCGTAAGTCGATAATTTCACATGAAATACCTTCTTTCTCGGCACGTTCGCAGGCCTTTTCAACGATGTCCATCTGTGCCCCCCAAGCCAAAACAGTAATATCACTGCCCTGTTTAACCACTTGTGCTTTACCTAACTCAATGACGTAGTCGCCAGCTGGCACTTCGCCAACAGAGGCTCGATACAAACGTTTAGGTTCAAAAAAAATCACTGGGTTTGGATCGCGAATAGAGGCCAATAACAAACCTTTAGCTTGTTCAGGATTACGCGGAATGACCACCTTTAAACCTGGCGTTTGCGTAAAATACGCTTCAGGTGATTGGGAGTGGTAATGACCACCTGCGATACCACCACCATAAGGTGTGCGGAAAGTTAACCCACCTACATCGAATTGATTGCCGCTGCGGTATCTGAATTTTGCTGATTCATTAACGATTTGATCGAATGCAGGAAAGATATAATCAGCAAACTGAATTTCAGCAACCGCGGTCATACCATAAGAGGCTAAGCCATTAGCAAAACCCGCAATACCTTGTTCAGTCAACGGCGTGTTAAAACAACGGTCGCGCCCAAATAGTTCTTGCAGGCCCGAAGTGGCACGAAATACCCCACCGAAGTGACCAACGTCTTCACCAAAAATTACCATGCGCTCGTCGGCAGTCATGGCTATTGATAGCGCCTCATTAATGGCGTGTAACATATTCATTTGAGCCACGGTTTAGAGTCTCCCTGCACTTTTTGGATAGGCTTTTGGATACTTATTGATATGCTCTTTCAACTCTTTCAGCTGCTTTCTCAATGCTGGAGTGGGTTTATCAAGCACGTCTTCGATGATCTCGTCTAATTTCGGAACAGGTAACTTTTCAGCCACTTTAACCGCTGCGAGGACTTCTTCGCGATAACGTTCGAACAATTTGGCTTCATCGGCTTCGGTGAGCCAATCTTTATTGATCATCCATAATTTAAAGCGTTTAACTGGATCGTGTTGTTGCCATTTGGCCTCTTCATCTTTTGAACGATAACCCGATGGATCGTCAGATGAAGAATGCGCACCCAAGCGATACGTCATCGCTTCAATTAATACTGGTGCATTGTGCTCAAGTGCATAGGCACGAGCTTGTTGAGTTGCCGCTAACACCGCAAGCATGTCATTACCGTCAACACGAATGGTGTGCATACCGTAACCGACTCCACGACTGGCAATACCATTGCCGGAGTATTGTTCTTCCGTTGGTGTTGAAATGGCATAACCATTATTGCGGCAGAAGAAAATCGTCGGCGATTTCAGCACTGCAGCCATGTTTAAACCAGCATGGAAGTCACCTTCTGACGCGGCGCCTTCACCAAAATAACAAATGGCCACGTTACGTTTACCTTGTAACTTCATACCGTAAGCCACACCTGTGGCTTGTGGGATTTGGGTTGCCAATGGTGACGAAATCGTTTGGTAATTCAGTTCACGGCTGCCGTAATGAATCGGCATTTGACGACCTTTACCTAAATCTTTTTCGTTACTGAACATTTGGTTCATAAATTGTTCAGTCGTAAAACCGCGATACCGCAATGATGCGTGTTCACGATATTGAGCCAAAATGACGTCATCTTTATCTAACGCGGCGGTACTGCCTATAATTGAGGCTTCTTCACCGGTACAGGTCATGTAAAAACTAATACGCCCTTGACGCTGTGCACCCAACATACGCTCGTCTAATACGCGTGTAAAAATACACGTATCAAAGATTTTATCAGCCAGAGCCTTGTCGATTACCGGTAAAACCGCGTTTTCATACGTGGTGCCATCGGCTTGCAAAATACGCAAAATGGGGATGTGCAATGACGCTTTGTCTAAGAAGCTGACACGGTGCACTGTTTCATTGGTCAGTGGTGCGTTGCTCATATTATGCTCTTGTTATTGTTGAACCATGTTCAATATAAACACGGCTCTATTTATACTATGCAAGTAGACATTACGTTAACGTAAACTACCTATCAATACTTACTTTAACGGTAAATGCATTTTACTCACGATTAACATGTATATATTGCTTTACGGCTATACGATTGACTCATTCGGTGCAGGCACTAAACATAACACTGTACGCTGCCCTATCGGCACATTCGCATTAGGAAACACAATCGCTTCTTGAGGGTGTTCTACTTTAATCTCTACACCACCTTCGGTTGCTAGCACTTCGCCCTGACTAAAGGCACTGAAGTTTTCGGCATCACCGGCAAAGCTAAAGGCAAAGTCTTCAACATGCTTATTGATCGAGCGAGACACCTTATATAAGTTGACCTTGGAAGAGTCGAACTCAACAGGCGCTAACGCAGTTTCGGTGATCAGCTTTTCAAGCATAGTATGAGTTTGAGTAAAACGACTCATGTCATTTTGCCCAAATGGCATCACCTTACCTAATTCAACCGTGAAGGCATCTGCTTGAAATTGCTGTGACGAATAATAACTAAACGTCGTTGTGGGTTCATGATGAAACAACATGGTATCGACACCACATGCCGCTAAAAACATGATTTGCTCCGCGCTAAAGGCTCGCCCTGGGCGGTATGGATAAATAGCAAATTTTTCATGCTTTGACGCACGGATGGCGGTATGTAAATCGTAATGTATGCGTTGATGGTCGCTATTGGCGTTAAAAAAGTCGGCGACATGTTGCTCTAATGCTTTGGCGCGGTGACGTTCTGGATGAGTTAAACCCTCACCTTTTGAGTGCGCACCACTGAACAGACGGTTCATGTTTTCGTCAATAAAACGGGTTTGATTAATGATGGCCGCAGGATTACCTATTAAGAATAAACACCGCTGTTTAGCGATGATTTTCTCACTCAACAAATCATGAATAAGTTGATTACACATTTCAATTGGCGCGGTTTCATTACCGTGGATAGCACTGGATAGTACAATGTCTTTGGTCGAATTTTGGCTCGGGGTAAACACAATGACACCCGTGTCGAGTACATCAACATGAGTATGTGTACCTAACATAAAATCAAAACAGCCATCTATTTTGTCGGGATTGGCTAAAGTGTAAGCTAAAAAATCTTGGTCTTTCAGTAGATTAGATAACACAAACAACTCCTTGTATGCTTTATTATGCGGCATGATTAAGTTAGCCATTGTGCACCACTTAACATTAATTGCCTGTTTTTATCGGCGGATTCTAACATAGGCAAACATTATTTTATTGGTGGCATATGTTAGATTTATTTATTAATAAAAGTTTGCTTGCAAAACATCTCAATATTCAACACAATTATAGCCATCTAGACTTCTGTAAATTATTTTAAGGGTATGTCATGGCGTTAGCAACATTTGGTGCAGGTTGTTTTTGGGGTGTTGAATATTTTTTCCGTGACATTAACGGCGTCAGTAACGCAACTTGTGGCTACATGGGTGGCCAAGACAGTGCGACAACATATAAAGAAGTCAAAACCGGTTCAACCGGTCATGCTGAAGTGGTACAAGTTGAATTTGACCCGCAAGTAGTCAGTTTTGACGATTTATTGGACGTGTTTTGGCAGAACCATAATCCAACCATGTTAAATATGCAGGGCGGCGACATTGGTACCCAATATCGAAGTACTATATTTTTCCACGATAAACAGCAAAAGGCCGAAGCTGAAACCTCTAAGCTGGCGTTAGCGCGCAGTGGTAAATGGGGACAGCGTCATATTGTGACCGAAATTGTACCGATACAAACATTCCACATAGCCGAGGAATACCATCAGAATTATTTAGAAAAAAATAATTTACCAACATGTCACTTGGTTTATTAATTGGATTTAGATAAATAGTACTTTTCTTATTGCGTGATCAATCAAAATCACTGAGATTTTTGAGTTTACGACACATTGTTGAAATAAGGGAGATGTCCTTATTTCAACAATGAAAAATAAACACCCTATTTGAGCAACGGCAGAGGATAGATTTTTTTGTTAGCTTTTACTTAATATTACTCATCGATGTTCAATCAATCACCCAGTAACACTATTAACTTTTATGGATATATAAATAGTAAATAAATATTCCAAGAGTAAAAATACTGACCGATGAAATAATGTAGAACCACGCAAGTTTTTTGTCTTTGCTTCGACTAAAGCGCTTTGTCGCTTCAATATTAACAAGAGAAGCATGACGTTTGAGGTTGGGCCAAGCGATAACCCCAGCGTAAGCAACCATTCGTGTACAAATACCTTTATCCCAAGCAGGGGGCTCTATCCCTTCTTTCAACATTTCTTGCTCAAGATGTTTAATAGTAATGCGGCCAAATAAAAAAGTTGTAATACACCATATACAAAGAGCAATAAAAAATAATATTTCCATCCAACTTTCAGTTGATAGTTCTAACATAAATCCCTCGCTATAGGCTATTTAACCAGTCACCTAAATTAAAGGCTTTATTATCTCCGAATATCACAATCCCATCACCGGCCTTAGTAACCACAAAACCAATTGTTATCGTCGTATCTAAATATTAACGCAACCAATTTTGCTAGCTATCAGGGCCGTATAGATAAGCAACAGTGAACATAAGAGTAAAAAACACAACACTAGAGATCTGTACAAATACAGCCAAATACCAGTCGACTTTTCGACTAAAGCGCTTGGTAGCTTCTATGTCAACAATAGAAGCATGCCTTTTAGCGTTAGGGCGCATGATAATACTCGCATAAGCTGGGTATCTCATACCTATGCCTTTATCCCATTCTGCCGGCAATATGTCTTCTTTTGCCATTTCGCGCTCAATATGCTTAACGGTAATTCGGCCAAACAAAAGTACAGCAATACTCCACATACAGAAGGTAATAAAAAAAAATATACCCATCCAGTCTTCAGTTGATAGTTCTGACATGAATACCTCCTTTACAGGCTATTAAGCCAATCTCCGATATTATAGGCTTTATTGGCAGCCCATTTCCCAGCAATATCTCCACCTTTAGCCGCTACAACTCCAACCGTTATGGCAGTACCGATAATAATGACCCATCCAACAGGCGTAGCTAGCATAGCAACACCTAGGCCAGCTGCTACGACTTGACCTCCCCCCCATAAACCAGCAGCTGTACCCATACCAAAACCGGCAGTTTCAACTGCTGCACGTTTTTGCCAATTAGCTCCAGCTAAATAATCAACATGCACATTGCCCGCACGAATCCCAGCATCAAGCACAATTAATCCTTTACCGAGAACATTAGCTCCCATTTCAAAAGCACGTAAATTTTGAAAATCGACTGTAGAGGTAAATTGAATTGGTTTTATGGACCTACCGCTTTTTGCTTTATTGATACCACGATCAGCATTACGGTAAACAGTACCTCTTTTGCTTTTGACCCGACCAATGTATTTATTGATTTCTGTTTGGAATTTTTGATTAAAGTCTTTCCCGAGTTCCCTTGCATTTTGTTCTAATATCATCATTTGGGCTTTAGGATATTTTGCTTGTGCGCCAATTCTTACTTTCTCTAATGCATCTTGAAGTTTATGAGCGGCTTTAGCAAAGCTACTTAATCTTGTATCTAAGGCAGTTGATGCTGCGCCTATGGCTCCTATGCTTTCATTGCGCACCATGGGTGCTAACTCAGCTTGATAAAAATCAGCGAGTGCTTGCAGGTTTTCGCCTCCAAACATATAATCCATCACAGCGATATTTCGTTTTGCTTGTTGTGGTAAAGATTGTATTTGATTAAGCGTGCAAACTAATTCAGGCCTTTCTTGGCGCCAATTAGTGCCATTAGTGTTGCCACTACGCATAATAAAAGGGGTGCCAGCAGAGACAAAAGCACCATTAATATGTGGGTTGTCTTGTTGAAACGTGGCAAAGACTTGTTCGTTATTTGGGTTAATTGGGAAGGTATTACTTTTGCTATAGCATAGCTCTATATTATTTGGCATCGTTTAGTCCTTTAAAAAAATCAATCCTATTGAAGCTGCTATGAATCATTTGAGCTTCAATCAATGAGCAATGAATATATTATCATTTAAAAAAAATGATGTATAATTGTTAAACAAATATTTGGCTTTAGCGATGAGCGATGACGTTTCATTGGAATAAATGTTATTTCTCTGATCCAAGGTATGCTTTCAGATCAGCAATTGTTTAATCGCCATTTTAAAAACGATTGTTTTTTGCACACCAGTTCTGATTTGCTCACAAAAAAAGTCTTTAGATATCACTTACTATCGTTCGTTACTACTCATTTGGTATATTTTACCGTTGTGGTTACCTCTACCTAAGCAAGTTATAACGATTAACTATTCTATTGAAAAAAGTCAACAGGCACTAGCTCGTTTGATTTATTTCAGGCTAGTTCGCTTGCCTAAAGCGAGTTATTGACATAATAGATAACCCCAATCGATTTCTTACACTCAACTTCACTTTACCCGCCGCAGTAAATTCCATACAATCCATGGCAATTGCTTAGGGCATGTTATCGGAGAACAAAATCATGAGTGAAGCTCGTCACGTTAACCTACTAATTTTAGGTTCTGGCCCTGCCGGCTATACTGCTGCAGTTTATGCTGCACGTGCTAATTTAAAACCTGTGATGATCACAGGCATGCAGCAAGGTGGGCAATTAACCACGACTACTGAAGTTGAAAACTGGCCAGGCGATGCAGAAGACTTAACCGGCCCAGCATTAATGGAACGCATGCAAAAACATGCAGAAAAGTTTGATACTGAAATTATTTTTGACCACATCAACGAAGTAACCTTAACCGAGCGCCCTTTTCGTTTAAAAGGCGATAATGGCGAATTTACTTGTGATGCATTAATTATTGCTACTGGTGCTTCAGCTAAATATTTAGGGCTTCCTTCTGAAGAAACCTTTATGGGTCGCGGTGTGTCAGCGTGTGCGACTTGTGATGGCTTCTTTTACCGTAACCAAAAAGTTGCAGTGATCGGTGGTGGTAACACCGCGGTTGAAGAAGCACTTTATCTAAGCAATATTGCTTCTGAAGTTCACTTGGTTCACCGCCGTGACAGTTTCCGTTCAGAAAAAATTCTGATCAACCGTTTAATGGACAAAGTGGCTAACGGTAATATCATTTTACATCTCGACCAAACACTTGAAGAAGTCACTGGTAACGAAATGGGTGTAACGGGTCTTAAAAAGAAAAGTACTAAAGACGGTTCAGTAACTGATTTAGACGTTGCGGGTGTATTCATCGCCATCGGTCACAGCCCAAATACGGGTATTTTTGCTGACCAATTAGAAATGAGTCATGGTTACTTACAAGTAAACAGTGGCTTACAAGGTAATGCGACTCAAACTAGCATTGAAGGCGTGTATGCTTGTGGCGACGTAATGGATCAACATTATCGTCAAGCTATCACATCAGCCGGTACCGGTTGTATGGCTGCATTAGATGCAGAGCGTTTCTTAGACGCGCAAAAGTAATCTACCTCGCTAACGCTACAAAAAAAGAGCAGCTTCGTCTGCTCTTTTTTATTGTCTGATAAATGGTTTACATCGCTTTATACCCATCAGGCCTCAAGATGCTTTATCCGGTACCCGCTCGGATGCCAAATAAAGATGCCACATTTGTTAATGGCCATTCCCTTGTCACTTGTTGCAACGCCGTTGGCGTTACTCTGTTAGGTTTATGCCATTAATCTAGATAAATTATAATAAATTAAATGCCTTTTTAAACTTCTTTTTGATAAAACACTGCTTCGGTATCACCTAATGGATCTCGATGAATACTTTTGTGTTGGAAGGTCATCCCGAGTTTTTTCATGATCGCGATAGACGCTAAGTTTTCTTCTATCGCCACGGCACTGACATGAGTGACCTCATCTACTGCACTCACCACGTCCATGACAGCTTGGGCCGCTTCTGTTGCGTAACCTTTACCCCAACTTATGTGCTTAAATCGCCACCCTAATTCAAGGTTATGCGGCTGTGCTTGGGTAAAAAAATGCATTGGTCTGACTAACACCCAGCCCAAATAGGCACCGCTTAAGCCATGATTGTCGTTGTCAGCACACGTTAATGCCTGTACCTTCCATAATCCCCAACCTTTGGCTGGATTTAAATATTGAGCCAATCTGGGGATCATCACCGTATCAATCTGATGTTGAGTGGTTTTGTGTCCTCCATTTAAAAAATGCATCACCCGTTCGTCTTGGTCTAGTTCAAATAATAATGCGCTGTCATCAAGGGTTATTAATGATAATTGTAATCTAGAGGTATTAGCGACCAACATGTTTTTTATCCTTGGGTTGACGCACAAATTGACACACAAGTTTACACAATGAAACAACAAACAATAAACATATCGATTAACATATACCATTGAAAAAACTATTAGCAGTATGCACAGCAATTTGCTGCAAAAAAATCGGATATTAAGAGGAAGGATTGTGGCGACTAAAAAACAAATCATATTACCAATCATAGTATTAGGAATTGGAATAGCCGGTTTAGTTGGCTTCTCTGCGTTAAAAAAGCCCCCAGAAGAAAAGCCCGCTGTTGATAACACTCCTTTAGTGTCGGTTGAAGCAATAGAGTATAACACGATGACCTTTTCGGTCAGTTCATATGGTGTTGTGGCCGCCAAATACGATACCGAACTCGTGTCGCAAGTAAGTGGTGAGATTATTTATTTAGCCGATGGATTCGTCAAAGGCGGATTTGTTAAAAAAGGCGATATTCTCGCCAAAATAGACCCTAGCGATTATGAAGCAGGCTTATTAGATGCTCAGGCCAATGTTGCCGCATCCAAAGCTAATATGGTTCAAGAGCGAGCCAATGGCGAAGTTGCTTTGCGAGAGTGGGCGGAAATTACCAGCAGCAAGCCAACGGCTCTCAGTTTGCGGAAACCGCAATTAGCCCAAGAGTTAGCAAAGCTAAAAAGTGCTGAAGCAGGCTTATTACGCGCACAACGTGATTTAGAACGTACCGTGATCCGCGCACCGTATGATGCACTCATTTCCAGTCGAGAAATCGGTTTAGGTGCATACATGACTACGGGCAGTAAAATTGGCCATGTTTACAATACAGATACAGCTGAGATCCGCTTACCACTAGCCGATAAAGATATGCAATATTTAGACAGCAAAGGCACCCATGCTGAAGTGCAATTAGTGGGCAATTTTGCCGGAAGTAAACAAGAGTGGACAGGAAAAATTGTCCGCAGTGAAGGCGTGGTAGACAGTAAAAGTCGTATGACCTATTTGGTTGCAGAAATTGACGATCCCTACGGGCTTAACACCAATAAGAATGAATTACGTTTTGGCACCTATGTCACCGCTCATATCGAAGGCAGTAATGCCGGTAATGTGACCATTATCCCCCGTCATTTGATAGTAAATGGCTTAGTTGCCGTCATGGATGCAGACAAAAAACTGCGTTATAAACCCGTCACAATTATCCGCCAAGAAGGTGCTAATGTGGTTATTTCTGAAGGGCTTGAATCAGGAATGCAAGTGATAACATCAGCGCTTGATTACCCATTAGAAGGCATGAAACTGGCACTGCCAGAAGATAAGATTCTGCAAAAAGAGTCTGTAGAAAAAGAGCAAACAGAACTTGCGATGGAAGGTAAATAATCATCATGGCAGATACTCATAAAGGAATCATCGCCTGGTTTGCTCGCAATAGTGTGGCCGCAAACTTACTGATGATCATTATCATACTCGGTGGTCTGTTGACCGCCAATACTATTCGAAAGCAGTTCTTCCCTGCCGTTGAAATTAACTGGATTCAATTTAGCGCTGTTTACCCCGGTACTGCGCCGCAAGAAGTGGAAGAAGGCATTACCATTAAAATTGAACAAGCATTAGAAAGTGTTCAAGGTTTAAAACGAGTTATTACCTATTCAAACCGTAATATGGCTCAGGGTTACTTTCAGGTTGAAGACTCATATGACCCATTAGTGGTACTTGATGAAGTCAAGTCTCAAATTGACTCTATATCTACTTTCCCTGGCGGCATGGAGCCCCCAAAAGTTGAGCGAATTAAATTCAGGCAAGAGGTAATGTACTTAAGCCTATATGGTGATTTAAATCAAAAGCAGCTGAAAGACTTGGGCGAGCGGATTAATGATGAAATCATGCAGCTGCCTGGGGTTAACATTAGCGAATACTATAGCGGCTTAAGTTATGAAATTGGTATTGAAGTTAGTAAAGACCGTTTGCGGGAGTTTGGCATAACCTTTAACGATGTTGCCGATGCGGTTCGCGGCTATTCACGCAATATGTCTGCGGGGCAAATTAAAGCTGAAAATGGTTACATTAATTTACGCGTTCAGAATCAAGCCTATGTGGGTTACGAGTTTGAACAACTGCCTTTACTGACCTTAGATGATGGTACTAAGATTTTATTGGGCGATATCGCCACCGTAAATGATGGCTTTGAAGAAGGCATCCAATACTCAAAATTTAATGGTAAAAATTCAGTTAGCTTTTTCATTGGCGCCGCTAAAAACCAGAGTATTACAGATGTTGCCAAAACCATTAATATTTTTGTCGATAAACAGCAAAATATATTGCCACAAGGCGTAAAACTTGAACCTTGGGTCGACATGACTTACTACTTAGACGGTCGTTTGCAATTAATGCTCGACAGCATGAAAACGGGTTCTATATTAGTGTTTATTATGTTGGCACTATTCTTACGAGTTCGATTAGCGTTTTGGGTGATGATGGGGCTACCAGTATGTTTCTTAGGCACCTTATTGTTTATGCCAATGGCATTTATTGATGTCACCATTAACGTTATCAGCTTGTTTGCCTTTATCTTAGTACTGGGGATCGTGGTCGACGATGCCATTGTTATGGGAGAAAGTGCCCACAGCGAATCAGAAGAACACGGCCAAAGTATTGAAAGTGTTATTCGTGGGGTTAAAAAAGTTGCCATGCCAGCGACCTTTGGGGTGCTAACAACAATAGCGGCCTTTTTACCCATAACCCTTGATGATGGTCCGTCATCAGCATTTGGGCAAGCCATTGGTTTTATTGTTATTTTATGTTTGTTATTTTCGCTAATAGAATCAAAATTAATTTTACCCGCGCATTTAGCCCACATGAAAAAACCTACCGTGGTTAAACCCGGTTCAAAAAATCCAGTAGATTGGCTGCGTAACGGCGTCAATTTTGTTCAAGGAAAAGTTGACCGCGGTTTGAGCCGATTTATTAGTTCTATTTATCGCCCTTCCCTTGAATTAGCCGTTGAATATCGTTATGCGGTCATTATGTTGTTCATTAGCTTGATCCTGATCGGTGTTGGACTCTATATGGGTGGTGTGGTGCGTTTTATTGGTCAGCCAAAAATCCCCCACGATTTCCCAAGGGTTACGGTTGAAATGAACGTCGATGCATCAGAACAGTCGACGCTTGCGGCCGCTCTGGCGATTGAGAAAACCTTATATGATGTCGATAAAAAGATAGAGCAACAGTACGGTCAGAAAATGATTTCTGACATGCAGGTCGATCTTAAAGGGCAAACAACCGCTGAAGTGATGACAAAATTAGTCGACCCTTCGGTGAGACCGATGGACACTTTCGCATTAGCTGAATTATGGCGACAAGCCATGCCATTAATTCCAGGTGTAAAATCCTTTAACATCCGCGACAGCCTAATGGGTGGTGGTCGTGAAGACGGCGATATTAGCTTCAGGCTTGAAAGTAAAGATGAAGCCCAATTAGTTGCCGCTTCACTCGCCCTTAAAGAGAAGCTTAAATCTCTTAAAGGCGTCAGCGATGTCAATGACAGCCGTCAGTCAAGTGCAAAGGAAGTGCAGTTCCAATTAAAACCGTTAGCCAACGCATTAGGCTTAACCTTAGCCAATATTGCCTCGCAAGTGGGTAACAGTTTTTATGGCTTAGAAGCACAGCGTATTATTCGAAATGGTGAAGAGATCAAAGTGATGCTTCGCTATCCAGAAGAACAACGCAATTCAATCGCACTGGTACAAGACGTGATGATTAACACCCCACAAGGTGCAGAGTTACCCTTATCTGAAGTGGCGGAAATTAAGGTAGTTCAAGGGGTTAATAGTATTCGCCGCGAAAACAGTAACCGTACGATTAACGTATGGGGCAATGTTGATGCAGAGCAAACTGAACCGTTTAAATTGGCTAAAGATATCCGTGATAACTTTATGCCAGAATTACTGACCAAGTATCCACGAGTACACAGTGAGGTTTCGGGCAGTATTCAAGAGCAATTAGACAGTGCTGACACCCAAATGCGTGACTTTATTTTATCGCTATTACTGATTTATAGCTTGTTGGCTATCCCACTGCGCTCATATATACAACCAATTATGATCATGTCAGTTATCCCTTTTGGGATCATAGGCTCCGTCATGGGACACATCATTTTAGGCATTGATTTAAGCGTCTTATCCATTTTTGGTATTATTGCGGCGGCAGGTGTGGTGGTGAATGATTCGTTAGTGATGGTAGATTATGTTAATAATTCCCGAAAAGCAGGCGTCGCCATGAAAGAAGCTGTGCTCAATGCGGGTTGCCGACGCTTTAGGGCAATAATGTTAACTTCATTGACGACATTTATTGGTTTAGTGCCGATTATGGCTGAGACCAGTATGCAAGCTCAAATGGTGATCCCAATGGCGGTATCATTAGCCTTTGGGGTACTGTTTGCAACAGTCGTAACCTTGTGCCTCATCCCTTGTCTGTACATTGCTATTGAAGACGGTAAAACAATGATCCGCAAGATCATCAATATTTACGTCCCGGTCCCTTCATCAGCAACAACAGCAACCTAGCAGTATTAGTTACTTGTAGCAAAAACCATGAAAAAGGGCCTTAACTGGCCCTTTTTTATTACCGCTTTCTATGGCCGTTGTCTATTATTCTATCTAAGACGAATTTTTAGCTTGAAGCTAAGCCCTGCACACTATTTCATGATGCTTTAATCGATTACTAGAGACAGACTGAGTAATTGGTTTTATTCACAAAATAACGACCGCGTAAAAATAGTGTCTTTAACGTTATTCCACAAAATATTATGCTAATCTAACCTTAATCACCGTGCTTATTGCCAGCCAGCTAAGGTCACTTTCTATGAGTCAACGTAGCATTAATGCTCTATTTAAACCCACGTCTGTGGCAGTCATTGGCGCGTCTAACGGCAATAAACGTGCGGGTAAAGCCATTATGAAAAACCTGCTTTCGGGTGGTTTTTCTGGACCCATTATGCCGGTCACCCCCAAGTACACTGCTGTGATGGGGGTATTGGCTTATCCCAATATTGAAGCGCTACCCATCAAACCAGATCTCGCCATTATTTGTACTAATGCGCTAAAAGTCCCCAGTATCGTTGAACGTTTAGCGCAATTTGGCTGCAAAGTGGCCATTATTATGGCCTCAGGCATGGCCTCGCAAACCGACGAGCAAGGCAATAATTTACTTGAAGTCACCAAGCAATATGCTAAACGTTACGGGATGCGTTTGTTAGGCCCCAATAGCTTAGGAATGATTTTACCGCCTATAGGTCTCAATGCCAGTTTAGCCCACGCAGGTGCCAACACCGGGAAAATCGCCTTTGTGTCACAATCTGCCGCCATTTGTACCACGGTACTCGATTGGGCAAACAACAAAGGCATTGGCTTTTCTTCCTTTATTTCATTGGGTGATGCCACCGATATCGACTTTGGTGAATTGCTAGACTATCTAGGCCGTGACAGTAAAACCAGCGCCATCATGTTATATATTGATTCAATAAACGAAAAACGTCACTTTTTATCTGCTGCCCGTGCCGCCTCGCGCAATAAACCCATATTTGTGATTAAATCAGGACGCAGCCGTGAAGGTGTAAAAGCCGCCATGCTCCATACTGGGGGGATTGGTGGCAACGATGCCGTTTACGAAGCCGCCTTTAGGCGTGCCGGTATGCTAAGGGTTAATGATTTAATCGAATTATTTGCCGCGGTTGAAAGTCTCGCTCATTCTGCACCCCTAAAAGGCGAACGATTGGTTATTATGAGCAATGGCGGCGGCCCTGCGGTGCTTGCTGCTGATGAGCTGATCATAAAAGGTGGCAAATTAGCCCCCTTGTCAGAAAAAACAGTTGCCGAGCTCAACACTATTTTGCCTAGCACCTGGTCACAGCAAAATCCTATCGACATGATTGGTGATGCAGACCATCAACGTTACGCTGATACCTTAAATGTGCTGATGAGTAGTAATGAGACTGACACCATTTTAGTGCTGCATTCGCCATCGATATTAGGCGAAAGCGTCGAAATAGCCAACAGTATTATCGACATCATTAATAAACACCCCAATCGAAACCGATTAAATATACTCACCAACTGGGGCGGTGAGGACTCAGCTTATCTCGCCCGCAAACGGTTTACTAAAGCTGGCATTTCGACCTATCGCACCCCTGAAGGGGCTGTAAAAGCATTTATGCATATGGTCGAATACCGTCGTAACCAAAAATTACTCCAAGAAGTGCCACAATCGATACCCGATAATATTCCGACTGATAGCCACGCGGCGCGAGCATTATTACAACAGGCCTTAGATAATGGTCAAACCGTACTGGAAACCCATCAAGCTGGTGATATTTTACGAGCTTACGGCCTCAATACCATTGAAACATTGTTTGTAAAAGACGTGGATGAAGCCGTCAATGTCGCCAAGAAAATAGGTTATCCGGTGGCGTTAAAAGTGCAATCACCCGACCTACTCTACAAGTCGGATGTCCACGGTGTGGTATTAAATTTAGCCTCGGATGAAGATGTGAGCTATGCCGCCCACTCTATTATTAATCGGGTTCATCAAATTACTCCTAGCGCCAAAATTGACGGTTTGATTATTCAAAAAATGGCCTTAACCGCGGGGGCACAAGAAATTCGGGTATCCGTGATTAATGATCCGGTATTTGGCCCCGCTATCTGTTTAGGTGAAGGTGGCTCGGATTGGGACCCGACTCGTGATGCTGCCGTTGCCTTGCCTCCGTTAAATATGGCGTTGGCGCGATATATGGTCATCCAAGCACTGAAAACCCACAAGTTACGTGACCGTCACTTACCACTGGGTTTAGACATGAATGCCTTGTGCGTCATGTTAACCCAAATCTCTCATTTGATTATTGATTGCCCTGAAATCGCTGAATTAGACATTAATCCGGTGTTAGCGGCGGGTGAGAAAATTACATTATTAGACGTCAATATGCGGTTGCATGATACGCCACAAGACAACATCAACCGCTTAGCCATTTTGCCTTACCCGAAAGAATTAGAACAAACCACCACCTTAAAAAACGGTCTTCAGGTGATGTTAAGACCCATTTTGCCCGAAGATGAACCTAAGCATTTAGAGTTTGATAATTCATTAAGTGATGAAGACAGATACAAACGTTATTTTGGGGTGCGTTCACGGATGACCCATGAAGAAATGGCAGTATTAACTCAAATTGATTATTCCCGTGAAATGGCGTTTATCGCAACCACAATGACAGAAGATGGCGAAGAGCTGACCTTAGGCGCCGTGAGAGCATCTATCGACCCAGATAATACTGAAGCCGAGTTTGCTATGGCGGTACGCAGTAACTATCAAGGGATCGGCTTAGGTAAGTTATTGCTCGAAAAACTGATTGCTTATTACAAGACCAATAACACCCTTTATTTAATGGGGTTTACCATGTTTGAAAACCGCAGTATGGCCAACCTTGCCAAGTCACTCGGGTTTACAGTGTCATTTGATATGGAAGAACATCTGATAAAAATGCACATGGATTTGCAACCTGAGTCTACCGCCCAATAACATTCTGATTAACACACGGTATTAATCAGCAATAGATAAACAAACGCCCACCAATGGATCATAGCGATTACATTCATTGGTGGGCTTAAACGTTTTATAGCCAAATACCCGTGCGATTAAACAAGCTAAAAAACACTATCGAAATAGCCATTATGCCAGCTAGAACCGACCTGATAACGTCTGATTATTGACGGGCATGTCGCTAAATCAATAACTAAATAATGTGTTAAATCAAAAGCTAAATAGAGGACTGTAATTATAGCCATAAAAACGATATAGATTAACATCAAGCAAACTTAACGCAATTTTTACCGGCTGATTTTGCAATATAAAGTTGCTCATCAGCGCGAGAAAATAACGTATCAATGTCATCACCCGTTTGAATTGTTGCCACCCCAATAGAGACGGTAATATGGCCTAGATTTTGTTTCTTTTCTTTACCGATAGAAAGCTGTTTCAATGAAATTCTCTCGCGGATCTTTTCGGCCACATTCACGGCGTCGTTAAGCTTGGCATTGGGTAACATGACGACAAACTCTTCACCGCCATAGCGGGCAACCAAATCGTCGCCTTTAACGGTATTTTTCATGGCTAAGGCAACATAAGCCAAAACCTTATCGCCAATTAAATGGCCAAAAGTATCATTGAATACCTTAAAATCATCGATATCTATCATCAACAGACTGCATATGGTTTGGGTATCATTAAACTTAGTCACCTGCTCTGCGGCAAACAGTTCATAAGAACGGCGATTTTTTAACGATGTCAGTTCATCCGTCATGGCCACCTTACTTAAGTTGTCCATTTCATCTTTGAGGCTGGTAATCTCTTCAGATAACGACGCAAGACTCACCGCCATGTGACGATTATTGGCAATCACTTGTTCCACTTCATCAGCAATACATTCCACGATAAGATGGAGTTCATCAGCATTGGGGGTTGTTTGCAGCTTTTCACCAAATTCATTAAGATTAGCTGAAAAAGACTCAGTACCAAGATTTAGCAGTTCAACCTTATTCAATAAGCTGTTTATCAGAATTTGAGTTTCAATGTGCACATTTTCAATAATTTCTGGTGAACGTTCTTCAATAAACCGATTGTATAAGCCTAAGTTAACTTCGGGAGTAAATTGGACCTTATTAGCAATTAAACCATCAATTGCACGTTTAAGATTAATGTTCGTCTCGGCAAAATAATCAAACCAAATAGCATAATTTTCTGGCGTTACAGGAATAGCTAATGATGCCATTTTAGGTAATGCCAAATGCAGTATATGCGAAGTTTGTTCAAGATTTTGGGTATTATGCATCGAAAACGATACCTTAGTAATAAATACAATGTGTCAAAGGTTATCAGTATGTTATGTCATACTTATGAACTAAACTCAATTATTGATCGTTTTGTTAACCATTAGACATGGGTAAATAAAACGTATTCATTTAACCCTTTTAGTCCCACACAGCGTTTACTATAAATAACCAAGGTAAACATACTTTTATTATTTGTTATTTTTAGTGTGAACACCGGAAATACCATGCCTTTTAATGCGAAACATCTTACATACACTTTACGAGGACAGAATATGAACCTGCCAGCTCTCGCTTATGCCAAAAAGCTCATCATTACTGTAACTATCATGACTAGCGTGTTGTCGTTTGGATCGAATGCTACAAGTCCTGTTGACAATAATTATCTTAACAACATAAAAATTAACAGCACAGTTATGGATACCCGTCATTATCAACCGCAAGTTGCCAGTAAAATGTATCCCTCACCTTCCGCTGGAATGGTACAACATGTGCTTACTTTGCCAACCCTAGCCGATGAACAAAATTACATGCTTGAAGTGCAAATAGGCCAAAATAAACTTGTCGATTGCAATAAAATCAATCTCATAGGTAAGATTAGCACATTGTCATTAGCCGGCTGGGGATATGTTTATTACCAAGTCGATAAAGTGATGCAAGGCCCGACTACCAGAATGATGTGTACTGCAGAGAGAACCGCTGAATTTATTGTCCTCAATGAAGCCCTGACGCTGCGCTATGACAGCCGTCAACCTAAAGTCTTTTATTTACCTGAAGGTACTGATTTACGTTATAGAGTGTGGAAAACTGCCAGCGAGTTTGTGTTTAGTGAGCAGTAAGCGTTGAGGCACAAAGGGCTTAAGTTTATACTTGGGTCACTTTTCATCAGTTGTCGATTTATGTCTATTTCATTTGTGTTAGTTGAACCCACCCGAGCGGCCAATGTGGGTGCTGCGGCTAGAGCTATCAAGACCATGGGTTTTGAACAGCTTATTTTAGTTAATTCTGCATTACATTTACAGCCTGAAGCACTTTGGGTGGCACATGGTGCACAAGATATTCTCGCCAATACCATTACCGTAGACAGTCTAGCGACATTACGTGAACATACCGACCTGCTGATTGCCACAACAGCACGTGAAAGAGGAAGCCCAAGGTGTTATTTATCACCGACAGAGTTAGTCAGTACGTTACAAAGCAAGAATGTATTCGGACCAAGGAGTATCCAGCGAGAACCCCCACATACTCACTCATTGCAAAACCTCGCCCATCCATGTGCTATTGTATTTGGCAGAGAGTCTAGCGGACTGAAGAATGAAGAGTTAAGCCTATGTGATCTCTACAGCTATGTGTCATTAGCTGCCGATTATCCCTCGCTAAATTTAGGCCAAGCAGTGATGGTGTTTGCCTATCAACTCAGCCAGGTTGATAAAAAAATTGGTCTACAACAGTTAGCGGCCACAGATATAGCAACTGACCAATTACAGGCTTTAAAGGCGAAAGCGATGGCTTTAGTCGAGCAGATTGATGCAGGGGAAGATACTAAACTTGTCCAATGGCTCAGCGACGGCATAGCCATGCTGGGACAACGTGATATGAAAATGGCTCATCAATTATTGAATGACATTGCAAAAAAACTGAAATAATCCATCAATTAACACTCAGCACACCGAAACGTGGTGAGCTGAGTTTACGATATTGGGTTTAGTAACGGCGAACCCTTACCACTTGCATTATTTCAATTTCAAAGCCACCCACGACTTCTTTTGCAGGGTAGTAAATCAGATTCACTTTATGGTCTAACAAACTTTTGAAACGTTGAGGTCGCTTGTATTTAAATGGCACATCGCAATCTTTAATCATTAACGTTTGTACCACCCATTCTCCAACTTGACGTTGAATATGGGATACTACCGTCACGCCTTCACTTTGTATTAACTCACCGTGTCGCTTTAACAATATTTCAGGAACCGGTTTCATGGATTTACCTTCTTAACAGTATCCAGAATATCTTGATATCGATAAGCACTAAAACGTCCAAAGCCATCTAATTGTTTTACTTTCAAACGACTAAACATTGGCATTATCATACCAGCAAGAAATTTAGCCTGCGTAGCAATGGTTGGAGTGGGTAGCGATTTTGCCTGAGCCAGTATGGTTAACGGTTCAAGCAATGTTGTCACTGTGGCCGAGTCTGGTATCGGAGCCAAAGCTTGTTTTGATAATACAGCAATTTGCCCACGACAAACGCTGCAATGACCACATATTTGTGGTACTGAGTGGTCATCAAAATACTGAGCTAAATTTGCACTTAAACAACGATCAAGTTCAAAAAAATTGACTAGCTTACTAATCCGAACAATTTCTTTATGTTCATTATCACTAAAATACTCACTGAGTTGCTGAGTAAGTTGTTGTAATTGTTGCGGTGTCGATAACGCCTGCTGTTGTACATCATACACTTGAGTAATTTTTTTTGTCTCAAGAATAATCAAATCCTGCTCAGCTAAATAATTTAATGCCGCAACGACTCGTTGACGCTCACAACCATGTTGTTGATATAAACTATCAAAATCCAGTTGTCCCCAAATCTTTTTAAACTGTGTATGGGCAAACACCTGACTAAGAAACTGCTGGCGTTGGTCATTAAATCGACTGAGAATGGTTTGCGGGTCTTCAACAAACCGATATTTAAATTCAGCAAAATAAGCATAGCTTGGACGGATCACGCCGAGTAGCTCTAACTGTACAAATAACGTCTTCAACGGCAATGAGCGAATATTACACGCGGAGGACAATGGCGTTTCTTGTACTTCCCAGCGACCATCTTCAGTCTCACTGGCAATTATACCTAATAACTGGCTAATATTCTGTGCTTCAGGAGTATCACCATAAACAAAATTTTCAACCGTATTCAACCCATCTAAATTAGCTAGCGTAACACAGTGAGATAATTGTCCGTCGCGCCCTGCTCGGCCAATTTCCTGGCTGTAATTTTCAATCGACTTAGGTAAATCAAAATGGATAACAAATCGAATATCCGATTTATCAATGCCCATACCAAATGCAATGGTCGCCACTATCACTTGGATTTGATTATCCATAAAATGCTGTTGAATATGCTGGCGGACAGTTTGATCCATCCCCGCATGATAAGCTGCGGCATTGATCCCTTGACGGATCAAGTGTGCGGCAACGTCTTCAGCCGTTTGCTGTAAGGTCACGTATACAATACCGCTACCAGTATACTCTTTTACGCTATGGGTGAGTTGATTGAGTTTTTGCAGCTGACTTACCGCAATAACTGATAAATCTAAGTTCGCCCGATAAAAACCAGTTTGGACCACCTGTTCCGGTAATAAACCAAAACGCTTGGCCATATCCAATTTGACTTGTTCTGTTGCCGTTGCGGTTAACAATAAACTTTGGGGGATAGCAAATTCTTGACAATATTGCGGTATTTTTAAATAGTCGGGCCTGAAATTGTGCCCCCATTCAGAAATACAATGCGCTTCATCGACCACCAGCAAAGAAATGGGTACTGACTTAAGGAATTGCCTAAAGCGCTCATTTTTAAAACGCTCAACCGATACCATTAAAATCCGAGTGCGCTGTTCACGAACATCGCGCATGACTTGTTGTGTTTGCTCATAGGTTAAACTTGAATCAATACTGGCGGCCGCGATCCCCTTGCTGGTTAAAAAAGCTAACTGATCTTTCATTAATGCCAATAATGGCGAAATCACTAAGGTGAGATGAGGTAACTGTTGGGCGCAAAACTGATAACACAAAGACTTGCCAGAACCGGTAGGAAATATCGCTAACGCCGAATGACCGCCTAAAATGGTTTCGATAACCGCTTGTTGGCCTTCTCTGAACTCAGTAAAACCAAATTGTTGTTGTAGCAATTGATGTAGCGTTTGATGATCGAAAATTGCAGGGGTCGCTTCTGTGAGTGCGGTTTCGGAGTGCGCTAAGGGAGTCATAATTAATCCTGTTATTAACCCCAAACAACATAGGATTATACAATTAACGATTAAGCCGTAAGCTTTAGTGCTATCCGCTAAATCTAAAGTGCTATTAGTTAAATCTAAAGTACCATTAGTTAAATCTAAAGTACTATGGGTTAAATTTTAAGTACTATGGGCTAAATCTAAAGTACTGTGAGTTAAATTTTAAGTACTATGGGTTAAATCTAACGTTTACGGGCAATATATTGATTAATCAATTGCGTCAGTTTATCTTCAAAGCGTTCTTCTATTACATTAAGGTCTTGATCGAAAGAGCCAATGAACTTAATGGCTTTATCGCGAGACAACACCTTACCTGCAAGACTGTATTGAATTTCAATTAAGCTTTTGTCAAAACGAGGCGCAAGAAGCCAATGACACACATCAGCATTTAAGGTCACTAATGCACGTTCGGCAACCCGGCAAAAAGTGTTGATATGATCGACACCATCAGGTCCTAAACAACCTGGTTCAAGACGGCACAAGATGACTAACTTGCTAGTATTTATATCTCTAGTACTGTTTATCGACTCTTCCATAGATTGTACGACACTGTCCTTAATAAAAAACCGGTAGATGAGATCCACACCGACGCATAAGATCTAACGTTGCGCCTGCAGGTCAAGCCATAGGCGTTCGGTTAGCATCTCCTAATTGGACACAATATGCAACTGCTTAGCAGTGGTTAGCCGCTTAAACGGTCCGTTTGCTGCACTCATGACTGACGTTTAATGCTTGCTTATAAGCATCAATAAACACAGCAATAGGGGTTAATGTTTCTTTTGCTCGGCGGTTACGCCCCAGCAACGAAGATTCAACGAATAAATCAAACCAAGTAGATAATGCTAAACCATTTTGTGGTTCTTCAGCAGCGGTTAATGCTAACGCCGCCACTTCAGCGGTACCGAGTTGAAAATCATGACTCCCTTTGCGGAGTGCATAAGTCGCTAAGGTGTCGGGTGCAAATGATAATACTGGCATTTGATGTAAATACGGGCTTTTACGATACATTTTTATCGCTTCACGCCAACTGCCATCGAGCATCACCAACAGAGGCGTTTTAGCGTGACCAGGGGCGGTTGACAATTCGGCGGCAGTTATGTGTTCAACAATGGCTTGATCGTTTTCAACATATTGTTGTGGGAAGACTAAAAACGGTTGGTATTGTGGATTGGTTAATAATGCCAACATCGCACGATCCGTCTCTGTTCGAGTCCATAAAAACGCATGCGTGTCTGGAATTAAGTCGGCAATTAACCTACCGCTGTTGGTTGGCTTCAACACTTCATCGTTATACATGATCAGCATAAAGCTGACGTTGGTACTCAAATATTGTCGATGTTTACACGTGCAAAATAATTCACCCAAAAGACATAAATTACACCTAACAAGTTTCTTTCCTCGAGCACCAAAGGGCTTAGTCGACAATGATTTTCGATATTCATGCAACCGATGTACTGCATGAATAGGCGCTTTAATAGCTTTACTTGATAGCTCTGACATTTGACAACTCTGAGGTGAAAAAAATTCATCACCAATAATGGTGATGAACGAGTATAAACATTTTCAGGTAATTATAGAATACGGCGCAGTAAAAAGTCTGCTTTTAAACGGCGAATTCGATTCATGATTTTTTTCACTGGTTTAGGGTATTTCTGCAAGGTATCAATTTGGCTATAATGATATAACCGCTCAGTGTGGAGCAAGATATATTGCTGCTCTTTGTTGAACGACTCTTTCCAGCAACCTGAATCATCATGCAATAATAAAGCGTTTTCTAAATCTAATGCCCAAGCTCGTGGGTTTAGATTTGAACCTGTGATGAGATGCTTACGATTATCAGCACTGATGCCTTTCAAATGAAAACTGTTAATCCCATCTTTCCATAAATGAATATTAAGCTGTCCATTGTCAATCGCCCACTGCTGGTTTTTGGCAAATTTACGCAGTGATTGTTCGTACATATATGGCAATGCACCAATGGTAGTAAAATCTTGATCCGGCGGAATATAGAAATCGTTAGCAGTTTTGTCACCCACGACAATATCAATTTTTTTACCCTCACGCAGATGTCTTGCTAATGCACGGGTCAAAATAGTCGGAGGATTAAAATAAGGCGTACAAATAAACAACTCTTGAGTTGAGGAATCAACCAACTTAATGATTGTGTCATTTAATACGTTGTTCCTTCGCCCTAAGCCGACCAATGGCGTTACACGGTTGCCCACTGTGGTTGAGGTATACTGATATCGCACCTGAGATAATCGATACTTAAAACTTTTAATATCGTTCTTTTCAGGGCTATCATCATTGTCACCAGCTTGACTTAATATACTTACGGCAGGATCGCTGACGATGTCATTTTGTATCATATCGCGCATGCTGCGGGCCAGCTCAGGGCTGTCGATAACATGGTATCTATCGAAACGGTATTTCTCTTGCTGCTGAAAATAAATATTGTTAATGCTCGCGCCACTGTAAATAACAGTGTCATCGATAATAAACCCTTTAAGGTGTAACACACCCATAAATTCACGAGACTTAACCGGCACGCCCACAATATCAAACGGGTGCGTCGCTTCAGCCATTAATTGACGATATAAAACATTATTACCACTGTCGCCTTTTTGACCAATGAGGCCTCGGCGTGCACGATGGTAATCCACTAACACTTTAATCTCTAATTGTGGGTTTTGGTCTTTTGCAGCTAATAGCGCATGCAATACTTCACGGCCGGCTTCATCATCTTCAACATATAATGCCGCGATGTAAATTGAAGATGTTGCCGATGCGATTTTAGTTAATATGGCTTGCTTAAAGTCTTTTGGGTTAAGCAACCAAGACACGGCATCTGCATTTAGGGCAATACCACCTAGCTTATCCAGCAAGGCATCCTCCTTAAAATGGGTGACCACTACGATAATCAGTAATGGGATCTAATTCAAAAACATTACAGCGATATATTGTAATTGTGAGTACGCTGTTGGAATGTTTAGCAAACATTACGCGCCATGTTTATTACGCACATGTTTGACAGACACATAGAGGGAGTTATCAAACTTCAACCTCAACTCATGATATTTCTTTTAACGTCATTTCAATCGTGTCTACGAGATAGCATTGACAGTATTAAACCTCACTGTTTGGTGATAAATCGAGGTCATTCTATCAGATCAACTCGACATCAACGACGCCACGATATTATGCAAAATGGTGCAATTGCAACTCTGAGACATCGATTTTTGATAGATTGTTGAGTTTGGCGTTTATTAAAACGATAGAAATTACCGACTAACAAGGTGATGAGCAAGATTTTTCTCACTTAACAGCGGTTTTAATACGCTTTTTTGCCGATAATTAGACCATTAAACTAAGATTGCTTGCTAACTAGTCAGCTAAAGAGACCATGATAAACACATAAAGCACATATTTATAAGCAAAAATCATCAAATGCGTATCAGCCAAGGATTTCATCAGCTAACATCATCTATCGTTAGTGAACTCTTGATGAAGGCTTTTATGAATTCAATGCTTTTCTACCTCACTCGGCCTCGTTCATCTTATGAGCATCAATATGGGAGGGGTACTCAAGCCTTATGGCTATTATGTGCATTTCTCGTCACAAGCCAGCCTTGTGTCGTCAAAGCAACAGAACTGCCTAACCAACAATCAACCATTCAACAATCAATCAATCAGCAACCCATATCGACACCCCAAATCGACAAGGTTGCCCAGCAGCCTGCAGCGTTATATCTTGATAGTATGCTGCAACTATTAAAACCAATGCATTCACAGTTAGGCATTACCGTGTGGGACATGACTAGTCAACAAACGGTATTTGAGTACAACAATCAATCGTTGATGCAGCCTGCCAGTGTCCAAAAACTGTTAACCGCATTGGCCGCGACCAAACAACTCGGTAAAGAATTTACCTACCAAACACGATTAACTACGCTAGCAGAGCAACCTCTGGATAAAAGCCGGATTGACCATGGCATTTATTCTGGTGATATTTATGTCGAGTTCAGTGGCGATCCGACTTTTAAGTACCAAGATTTGCGCCTGTTACTCGCCTCCTTAAGTCAGCTGGGCATCACTGAACTGACAGGCAACATCGTATTAACCAGTGAACAAGACAGCCAACTACAAGCACCTGGATGGGTATGGGACGATTTAGGGATCTGCTATGCGGCCCCAATATCGCCTTTCATCATTGATAAAAATTGCGTCTATGGTCGATTAGCCACAGAGGGTTACAATAAAATAGCCAACATCACCATGATGGGTAACAGGCCTATTGAAATCAGTAGCGATGCTTATTTTGTCAACCCGTCCACGACGTTGCCGATTGCTAAACCTGCGGTTAAGTCATTAACCGATACTGGCGTTATTCCCACACTATTAACGGGATCTGCCCCACAGTGTCACTTATCGTTAAGCCGTTTCGATAATAATCGTTATCATCTCAGTGGCTGTTATGTTGGGGCTAAATCATTACCGTTAGCGATAGCCATTACGGAACCACAACTTTATGCTCAGCAGATTGTGGCTAAACAACTTGCCTCTTTAGGCATTGTGCATCAGCAACCTATTACGGCGAGAAAAATGAGTACGGATCCGCAATTTATTGCTCAACGGTACATTATCGCCAGCCACCAATCTGCAGCCTTGCCTCAATTGCTCGAAACCATGTTACTCAAATCAGATAATTTAATTGCCGACAGTTTACTCAAAAAACTGGGTGAGGATTATTATCAGGCGCCAAGTGACTTTGCCCAAAGTAGCCAAGCATTGAAAACCATTCTTTACTCGATAGGCATCGATTTATCCAACGCAAACATCGCCGATGGCTCAGGTTTGTCACGCTATAATTTACTCACCCCGGAGCATGTATTAAGTGTACTCACCACCCTATATCAACAACCACAATACCGCTTTTTACTCAACTTATTACCAGAATCAGGTGTCAGTGGCACCTTACGCTACAAACGCTATTTTAATAAGTCACCGTTGAAAAACCATGTGTTTGCTAAAACCGGCAGTATGTTGGGTATTGCTAACTTAGCGGGCAAAGTTAACGTCAGTAATGGCCATGATTATTTATTTGTTTTATTCGAAAATGGCCTAAGCCCACAAATTAAAAAACAGCAAAAAGCGCCGTTTTCAGCGATATTCTTGCAAACCATGATGGATGTGCCTAGATAATATTGCTACCTATGGACGTATCTTAACGAAAGGTGCGTCATCCTCAATCGCGATAATGTAATTTTAGCGCCACCAGCAAGGTCAACTCCAACCAAACTGACGCTAACAGTCAGTAACAAAAGTAATAATTATCGTTAAATCATCATTATATCGTTACAAATGGCCTTTCAGCACTAGCGCATATTATCACTTGCTATAACATTGCTAACCGTAACCTTAAGATATCAATGTTTTATCGGCTGGAGATATTATGGATAAGCAAGTCAGTTCGCGTGGCACAAAAGAAAAAGCCCTTCGTTTAAATTTAGACGAGAAAAAGTACGGCACCATAGTCGAAATTGGTGCCGGACAAGAAGTTGCGCGTAACTTTTTTGTGGCTGGCGCAGCTGCGGGCACGATAGCAAAAACGATGTCGGCCTACGATATGAAATTCTCTGATGCCATCTATGGAGTTCAAGAAGATGGTCGTTATGTCAGTAAAGCGCGCGTCTTAGCGATGATGGAGCAAGAGTTTGATTTAGTGGTTGATCGCGTCGGTGCAATTCGTTCAAAGTCTTCACGTTATTTTGCTTACGCAACAACCGTTTCGGCTAAAAGCTTTAATCGTAAAAACGAATGCCATGCATGGTGTGGGGTGCGTATTCAAATGTACCCAGGTGCTGAACCGTCAAATATTATTGTCCATGTACGTATGTTTGATGACAGCGCCGAAGCACAACAGCAAGCATTGGGTATTTTAGGGGTAAATTTGATTTACGCCAGCTATTACTATTTTGAAGATCCAAAGCAAATTATCGATTCGTTAACCGACAGCTTAAAAGCCAATCGGATTGAAATTGACTGTATTGACTTCCAAGGTCCCTACTTTGAAGATGTCGACAATCAAACCAAGAATATTCATCTCATTCGCAGTTGGAAAACCCGCGCGATAATGTTTAAAGCCGATGGCAGTGTCGCGGTCCCAGCCGATATGCTCTACAAAAAGAATGTATTAACCATTCGCGGATCGTTTAAACCTATCACCAAACTCAATGTGGATATGATTGAGCAAGGCTATAAAGCCTTTTCCACATTAGAGGGAGTAACCGATAAGAACACGGTGTTAATCGCCGAAATATCGCTAAATGACTTACACGGCAAAGATGCCAATATGACCGAAAAGGACATCATGGAGCGGGTTAAATTGCTTAATTTATTAGGCTACAACGTGATGATTTCCGATTACACGCGCTACTTCTCATTACGGGCCTATTTCCGTCAATACACCCAATTACAAATTGGCATTGTGGTGGGCATGATTAACATCAAACAAATTTTTGATGAAGAATTTTACCGCGGTTTAGAAGGCGGTATTCTTGAAGGTTTTGGTAAATTGTTCCCGGATAACACTCGCTTGTTTGTCTACCCTGAACGAGATGAAAAAGGCATTCTTAACGATTTAACCACGGTCAGCGTACCCAATAACCTACGCTATTTATTCCGTCATGTGCTTGATAATGGTTTTATCACCAGTATTGAATCAAGCGATATTGATCTGTTTAATATATTTTCTCGGGAAATTTTACAGCAAATTTGTCGTGGTCAAGGAGAATGGGTTGACGCCGTTCCCGAGCCGGTGAGTAAAGCGATAATGGAACAAAAATTATTCGGCTACCGCGGATAATAAGCCCATAATAGCTTTTTGCTATGATTAAACGGTCATTGCTCTACTCGATGTAAGATGACTCAATTTTCGGCTAAATCTCTTAAATAATTGATTATATTTTATGTCATTATGCATAAAAGTAGCTTTGCTAGACTATTGCTTAAAATGGCTAACTTATCTTAAGTTAGCCATTTTACTTAACAGGCTCTTTATTAAACGCCCCCCCCCCGTTAACATCGGCAATTAATGGTAATCATTCACAACAGCTGACCTGTTTTTTAGTCATCCGTACTCTTTACAACAGGAAATAGCGGTTGTTACAGATAGCGGCTTTATCCGTGCCTTTATTCGGGATCAGCATGGGGCCTTCAACTTAAGATCAGCTTATAAAAAGGTAACTAACAGAAATATTGCCAAATAATCGAGATCACTGAATGGGTAAAGTAACAAGTTGCAAAGGGTATTGATTATTTTGGTTCCTTAGGATTATCGACCTCAATTATCCACCCAAATTATCCACCTCAATTACCCACCTCAATTTTTCAGCTAAAAATGTACCAGCCCCTAATTTGATCAATAAATGCGTGACACTTGTTAATTGCAATGACTCATCAAAATATCAGTAACCTTGACCATAAAGATGTTGAGCTCGCGCTCGTAAAATCAGTACGGTCGTTATCGCAACATCTTAATTGTACTGTTAGTGCTGAAGGGGATGAACAAATTGAAACTGGCGCCAAACGTCAAGCGTTCGGTTGCGACTGAGCTCAAGACTAAAATTACGGTCAACCTATGCCGACAAAACAATCGCCATTTTATCCAAGCTTCTGTGGCGTAATCATCATGACAAACCTTTACCAATACAGAAGTAAATTTAGTGACCTAGATCATAAATTCAACTGAAGTATTAACTTAACCTCATGATTGGTTAATTGTTCTATGATTAATTAATTATTCGATTTATAGGCCCCCTTATTATGTATCAATAAAACCGATTAACCAAACCGGAAAAAGTCGCTTTCTTTAGTTACCACAGTCAGTTAGCCTAGTTAAGCAATCCAATAATACATAAAATTTATGTTATTAAGTGATCAAGGAAAATATCATGGACAAAGCACAACAATCTCAAGGCAAGTGCCCTGTTAATCATGGCGGTAATACCTCAGTCGAAGACGATGTGATGGAATGGTGGCCTAAGGCACTTAATCTCGATATTCTTCATCAACACGACAGAAAATCAGATCCGATGGAAGCTGACTTCAATTATCCTGCGGCCTTTAAAAGCCTTGATCTTTCTGCCGTAAAAAAAGATCTCATCGCATTAATGACTGACAGCCAAGACTGGTGGCCAGCTGATTGGGGCCATTATGGCGGACTGATGATCCGCATGGCTTGGCATTCTGCAGGGACATACCGTATTGCTGATGGTCGCGGTGGAGCAGGAACAGGTAACCAACGTTTTGCGCCCATAAACAGCTGGCCAGATAACGTCAATCTAGATAAAGCGCGTCGCTTATTATGGCCAATCAAAAAGAAATACGGTAACAAACTCTCTTGGGCTGATTTAATTATTTTTGCCGGTACTGTTGCCTATGAGTCTATGGGACTCAAAACATTCGGTTTTGCGGGTGGTCGCGCCGATATATGGCACCCAGAAAAAGACATCTACTGGGGCTCAGAAAAACAATGGCTTGCCACTAGTGACTCACCAGATAGTCGCTATTCTGGTGAAAGAGATCTCGAAAATCCATTAGCCGCTGTAATGATGGGATTAATTTATGTCAACCCAGAAGGCGTTGATGGTAAGCCCGACCCACTGAGAACCGCACAAGACATTCGTGTCACCTTTGAACGCATGGCAATGAATGACGAAGAAACTGTCGCCCTTACCGCGGGTGGTCACACTGTGGGTAAATGTCATGGTAATGGCCAAGCAGAAAATCTACAAGCCGTTCCTGAAGGCGCAGAACTTGAAGACCAAGGCCTGGGCTGGTTAAATAAAACAAGTCGTGGCGTGGGCCGGGATACGGTTTCCAGTGGTATTGAAGGGGCTTGGACCACTAACCCAACACAGTGGGACAATGGTTACTTTGAGTTATTGCTTAACTACGAGTGGGAGCTTAAAAAAAGCCCTGCTGGAGCGTGGCAATGGGAACCCATCAATATCAAAGAAGAGCATAAACCTGTTGACGTTGAAGACCCATCAATTCGTTTAAACCCCATTATGACAGACGCCGATATGGCGATGAAAATGGACCCAGAATATGGCAAAATCTCGCAACGTTTTTATCAAGACCCTGCTTATTTCTCTGACGTGTTTGCCCGTGCTTGGTTTAAATTAACTCATCGTGATTTAGGCCCTAAAAGCCGCTATCTTGGCACCGAAGTCCCTGCTGAAGAGTTAATTTGGCAAGACCCTGTTCCACAAGTTGATTACAGCTTATCAGAGCAAGAAATTAACGATCTTAAAGCCAAAATATTATCCAGTGGATTGAGTGTTGCAGAGCTTGTGGCAACCGCTTGGGACAGTGCCCGTACCTTCCGTGGTTCTGATTTCCGTGGTGGCGCCAATGGAGCGCGTATTCGTTTAGCGCCGCAAAAAGGTTGGCAAGGAAATGAGCCGGCAAGATTGCAAAAAGTATTAGCAGCATTAACCACTATTCAAGCCGGTCTAGCGAAGTCTATCAGTATGGCTGACTTAATCGTACTTGGTGGTACTGCTGCAGTAGAAAAAGCCGCTCACGCTGCTGGTGTCAAGGTTACAGTGCCGTTTGCGCCTGGTCGTGGGGATTCCACCCAAGAGCAAACCGATATTGAGTCTTTTGAGGTATTAGAGCCGTTGCACGATGCTTATCGTAACTGGCAAAAGAAAGACTATATCGTTCAGCCTGAAGAAATGATGCTCGACCGTAGTCAATTAATGGGACTAACCGCCCATGAAATGACAGTTTTGGTTGGCGGTATGCGAGTCTTAGGTACCAACTACGACAACAGCAAACACGGTGTGTTTACTGACAATGTCGGCGTGTTATCGAATGACTTTTTTGTCAACTTGACCGACATGTCATACAACTGGAAACCTACTGGCAATAACCTATATCACATTATTGACCGTAAAACAGGCAAGATGAAGTGGTCTGCCACTCGCGTTGACTTAGTCTTTGGTTCTAACTCTATACTGAGATCTTATGTCGAAGTGTATGCTCAAGATGACGCTAAAGAAAAATTTGTTCATGACTTCATTAAAGCATGGACTAAAGTCATGAATGCGGATCGATTTGATCTAGTATAACGTTCATCAGTACGTGATAACCGCTTGTCATAAAAAAAGCACTGTGAATATTAGTCACAGTGCTTTTTTATTACAGTCAATTCAATCAACATAATGATGATACCCAAGCCACTTCAACATGCTCGTTTCAGCGCTCCCGCAGGATAACTGAACAAGGCTGTGATTGAAGATAATGGTGACTCCCTTGTTAATATCACTACTCCTAGAGCCTAGATCGCTTCGCTGCTAGGACGCTACGCGGCTAGATGCTATAAAATCTTAGCAGCGAAGCTGTCCCTAGCAGGACGTAGTCCGCACTAGAACCTCGAAGACCGCAGGTCGCTCTAGCAGCCGTAGGCGCCCTATTCCTTGATCCTTGACCTCTGTCTCTTCTGGATATGCACAATCCTGCATTTCGAGGTCGTTTGGGTATAACTAGCCTTTTAGGGCTTGATCAATCATTTGTTGTGCTTGAGTAATAATGTCATCCAAATGCTGCTGATTAATAAAGCTTTCGGCATAAATTTTAAACAAGGCTTCAGTGCCCGATGGCCGTGCGGCAAACCAGCCATTTTCGGTAGTGACTTTAATACCGCCAATGGCAGCATTGTTGCCGGGTGCGTGACTCAAAATTGCTGTTATCGCCTCACCCGCTAATTGAGTATCAGTAAAGCTATCACTATTTAATTGTTCAAACTTGGCTTTTTTCTTAAGGCTAATGGGGCTATCGATACGCGTATAAAAACTCTCACCAAATTGCGCAGTTAATTCTTGATAACGCTCTGCAGGTGTTTTACCGGTTACCGCTAATATTTCGGCCGCAAGCAAGGCTAAAATAAAGCCGTCTTTGTCGGTACACCAAGTGCTGCCATCACGTTTTAAAAACGCTGCGCCTGCACTTTCTTCACCGCCAAATGCTATGGTGCTTTTGGCTAAGCCATCAACAAACCATTTAAAGCCTACTGGCACTTCAAGACAATGACGTCCTAACGCCTTACAAACCCTGTCAATCATCGCGCTAGACACTAAGGTTTTTCCGACTGCAAGTGACTCTGACCACTGCGGGCGATGGGTCATTAAATAATCTATCGCAACAGCTAAGTAATGATTCGGGTTCATTAAGCCAGAACCAGGACACACGATACCGTGACGGTCGTAGTCAGGATCATTACCCACGCACAAGTCATAATCTTCGCTGTACGCTAACAAGCCTGCCATGGCATAAGGAGACGAGCAATCCATGCGGATTTTGCCGTCTTTATCTAATGTCATAAAGCCAAATGTGGGGTCGACTTTGTCATTGACTAAGGTAATATCAAGGCCATAGTGAGCGGCTATTTGCTGCCAATAATAAATACCAGAGCCACCCAGTGGATCAACACCAATACGAATGTTGGCTTTTTTAATCGCTTCCATATCTATCACTTGTGCAAGTGATTCAACATAGGGCGCAATAAAATCAACTTCATCTATCCAACCAGATTTTACCGCAACACCGTAATTGACCTTTTTAACCCCAGAGAGTTGATTCGCTAGGTATTGGTTGGCCTTAGATTCAATGATTTTGGTAATTTCACCTTCAGCGGGACCGCCGTGCGGTGGATTGTACTTAATGCCACCATCCTGAGGAGGATTATGTGATGGCGTTATAATTAACCCATCGATTAATGTCGCTGGGTTAGCTGCATTAGCTGCATTAGCTGCATTAGCTGCATTAGCTGCATTAGCGGTGACTATGGCTTGCGACACTACCGGGGTAGGCGTAAACCCATCGTCTTTTTGAATTAACATCTTAACTTGATTAGCAGTCAACACTTCTACCACCGACATAAAGGCGGCATAAGATAATGCATGAGTGTCAAAACCGACAATCATTGGCCCAGTAATATTGGCTGAGTGACGATAATCGACAACAGCTTGGGTGATGGCCCAAATATGGTTTTGATTGAAACTGGATGTAAACGCACTACCACGATGACCCGAAGTGCCAAACGTCACTTTCTGCTGCACGTCTTCCACGTTAGGAATAATGCGATAATAATGACTCATCAATTTAGGAATATTCACTAAATCCGTTTGTAAAGCGTGCTGTCCTGCGCGTTGATGAATGGCCACGTGTGGTCTCCTATGAGTAAATGATTAATTGAATCTTCGGAAAATCAAATGTTAAATGTGTTCAGCGATGCTCTTTGCTCTTTCACTACCACAGCCTAAATGTTCCAATACCTCTGTTAATATAGTTTGTTTTTTCGCAGTATTGTTATTGGTGGTGACCCAAAAACCACTTGAGGCAATTTCTTTTGGATTAGAAGATTGACTTGAATTTAATAATGCCTGTTTAGAACGAGCAAAATACAAACGTCCTTTGCCTTGCACATTAAGCACCTTATCAAAATCACTGCGAGCAGTGGTTTCAAGACTGGCTAATAAATGCATAAAACGCCCTACCGCACCTTTTTGCTGGCTTAATAAATGTTGGTTAACAATCGCATCAAAATCAATCGTGACTAACGTTGAAATGTCTTCATCTAGTGGATAGTGCTGACCGGTAATATTCTGTTCCGCAATGACCTTTTCCACGACTGCCTTAGCTTGATTAAAAACCGAATGACGATCTTCCAGCGATTCAGATTCTAAACTGGGCTGACTAATGGCCTTGGGTAAGCTTATATCGACATCTTCGACAGACAAGTTCAATAAACGACGCAAAATATCTGAAGCGCTTTCGCCGATGCGTTCCGTCTTACTGGCAATAAAACGATAAAGTTCTTCGTCAATTTCAATGTATTTCATCAGAGTCATCCTTTTTCTATCAGTCTTTGTCACTACTGTAGCCATTATTTTGCTGGCGCCGAGTAATTCGGGATCGCAGATCAAATTATTATTAATGCGATCAAAAAAATATTGTTCCAGTGTAAGCCAAGCTTAACCTACTAATAAAGTAGCAAAATCATTAAATGACCTATAATGCTGAAATTTTATTAAAAGGCGATTAAAATATC
Source organism: Shewanella sp. CAL98-MNA-CIBAN-0140 (assembly GCF_040309905.1). Taxonomy (NCBI): domain Bacteria; kingdom Pseudomonadati; phylum Pseudomonadota; class Gammaproteobacteria; order Alteromonadales; family Shewanellaceae; genus Shewanella; species Shewanella sp. CAL98-MNA-CIBAN-0140. The sequence goes on along the minus strand of NZ_JBEOPI010000018.1, from coordinate 32,094 downwards.
ATCAACAATTGTGACAACGATCATCAAAACTTGATTTGACAGGCTCATTGCAGCAAAATCCCCCGCACAAATTGTCCCAATGAGCTTATTGCGTTATGCATTATGTATCTTCTGGTCAAGGTGAAGCCGTCCTGCTTATTCATGGACTGTTTGGTAATCTTGATAATTTAAAAAACCTAGGCAGCGTGCTTGAACAACAGCATCAAGTCATACGGGTTGATTTGCCCAATCATGGCTTGAGTGAACATTGGGATAACATGGATTACGCTCAACTGGCTGATGCCATGGTTGATGTACTCGATGATTTATACCTCAAACAAGTCCATGTTATTGGGCATTCAATGGGCGGCAAAATTGCAATGGCAATGGCACTTTTACACCCAGAACGAGTAATAAGCCTAGTGATCGCAGATATCGCTCCTGTGGCTTATAGTCCGAGACATCAAACGGTGTTTGCAGGATTAACCAGTTTAATATTAAACAGTAAAACCACTCGAAAATCAGCCTTAACCCACTTAATGGATGCAGGTATTGATGAGCCGACATCTCAGTTTTTACTTAAGAATCTACAACGTACTGATAGCGGTTTTGAATGGAAAATGAATTTAACTGGGCTAATCGAGTCTTACGACCGTATTATTGGATGGAATTTACCATTAACCAATGACAAACATTTTGATAAACCAGCACTATTTATCCGTGGTGGTGAGTCAAATTATGTAACGGCTGAATATCGTGATGAAATCATGCGTCAATTTCCTCGCGCTAGCGCCAAAACATTAAATGGCACAGGGCATTGGTTACATGCACAAAAGCCAGAGATATTTAATCGCATCGTGTCTGAGTTTATTGAACAAAACCAAGGGTAAGTTTTTAATATTTTAGCTTTTTGAATATAGCCGATTGTCACCTAATGTGATATATTCGCGCCCTCTTTTCGCCAGACACTCAATCGCGAAGGTAGAAGTATGTTAAACCAATACATTGAACAAATTGAAGCGGTAGGCTTAAACTTGTTTTTTGCATCGATATTCTTTTTTATCGGCATGGCTATCCATGATGTGCTTAAACAAGGTCAAGTCCCCAAATTTGGTCGATTTATTGTGTGGTTAGTTTTATTCCTCGGCTGCGCCGGGTTTATTGCAAAAGGTATTATTCAGATGACCTGGGAAGGCTCTGGGATCGGTTAAAGAGTACAATGGCAAAAGAAACAACAGATAGAACGACTATTGACCTTTTTGCTGCAGAAACTCGCCGAGGGCGCCCGAGAAGTAACCCACTTTCTAGGGAGCAGCAATTAAAGATCAACAAGCGTAACCAAATTCAGCGTGATCGCGCTAACGGTTTAAAGCGAATAGAGTTAAAGGTGTCACAAGATCTGTATGATGCCTTGAACCAACAAGCTTTGAACAGTAACATTAGTCGTAGCCAGTTAATCGAATTTATTCTGCAACAGCAACTCGACAACTGAGACGTTTTTAGAACATCGCACAACGCGAACTTGATATTTAAAGGATAGACAATGGCAACTGTAGGTCTTTTTTTCGGTAGCGATACTGGCAACACCGAAGCTATAGCCAAAATGATCCAGAAAAAACTGGGTAAAAGCATGCTCGATGTTAAAGACATCGCAAAGAGTACTAAAGAGCAAATTGCTGAATATGATTTGTTAATGTTTGGTATTCCAACATGGTATTACGGCGAAGCACAGTGTGATTGGGATGATTTTTTTCCAGATCTTGAGCAAATCGACTTTACCGATAAGTTAGTCGCTATTTTTGGTTGTGGTGACCAAGAAGATTATGCGGAATACTTCCTCGATGCGATGGGCATGATACGTGACATCGTAGAAGCGCGTGGTGGGATCATTATTGGTAATTGGCCATCTGAAAGCTACAACTTCGAAGCCTCTAAAGGCATGGCGGACGATAAGCACTTTGTTGGTTTAGGGATTGACGAAGACCGTCAACCAGAACTCACCGATGAGCGTGTTGATGCTTGGGTCAAGCAGATTTATGAAGAAATGTGTTTAGCTGAGTTAGAAGACTAATTCTGTAGTTACTCAGTAAAAAAAAGCGGCAATTAGCCGCTTTTTTTCTTTTTAACTATCGGCTGTCGTCGGTGAAAAAACCAAACCGAGGCTGATTCATTTTAAGTTTGAACCCGCTAAAATTTTAGACAGACTTTTATGCAGTATAAAAAAAATAATATCTTAAATACATTTTCTATATATCAAAAGCACACAAGAATATGGCCGGATTTAGCAGCAAAATCTTTGATTTAGACATAAATAATAGTTTGAATCATTGGGATATATTTTGTACCGTTGTCGATAATTATGGAGACATAGGTGTCACGTGGCGTTTGGCTAAGCAGTTGGTGACAGAATATGCCATACCCATTAATCTATGGGTTGATGACTTAGTGAGTTTTTCGCATATTTTACCAATGCTAGATCCCGATAAAGCACAGCAGAATATCAATGGCGTGAATATATTTCAATGGAATAACCCACTTGATATTAAGTTTGAAGCTGGGGTTGTGGTAATTGAAGCATTTGCCTGTGAGTTACCTTCACAGGTAAAGCTAGCCATTGAACAATTACATCAACACCCAGATACTTGCGCCCCTACTTGGTTAAACCTTGAATACCTTAGTGCCGAAAATTGGGTCGCTGGTTGTCATGGACTGCCGTCGTCACAAGCCAATGGGGTCAAAAAGTGGTTTTACTTTCCCGGTTTTAGCGCTCAAACCGGAGGACTTATTTGTGAACGTGAATTGTTTAGCCAACGAGATGAATGGCAAGCAGATCATAAACATAAATTAGCATTATTCAAGCAGCTAGGGTTACAGGGCATTAATGCCCAGGATACGGTTATCAGTGTTTTTAGTTATGAAACCCAAGCCTTACTCGCTTTATGTCATTTATGGCAAGCGTCGCCTACCCCAATTCATGCGCTTATCCCTAAAGGGCGCAGTTTGCACAGCTTAACAAGCCTATTGCCTTGTGCGATTGAAGATTTGATGCCCGGTCAGCAATTTGTCATAGGTAGCTTAACCTTGCATATATTACCCATGACAGATCAAAATGACTTTGATCGCTTGCTATGGAGCTGTGATTTTAATATTGTGCGGGGTGAAGATTCATTTTTACGTGCTCAATGGGCTGCAAAACCCTTCATATGGCACATTTATCCTCAAGAAGATGATTATCACTTGGTAAAATTACAAGCTTTTATGCAACTTTACTGCGATAATCTTGCTCCAGAAATTACTACTACTTGGTCTGAGGTGAATTTGGCCTTCAACCGGGGCAATACACACGCGGTAGTTATGCACTGGCAACAGTTAAATTCTGTTAATTTGTCTTTAATGCAACATGCTATTAAATGGCCAATTAACGCGTTAAAAGATGCAGATCTTGCGAGTCGACTCGTTCAATTCGTTAAAAATAGCTAAGATACTGCTCTATAAATAAAAAAAGTCCAAAAATATAGGAAATAGTGAAATGAAAACTGCTCATGAAATCCGTCCTGGTAACGTGATCATGTTAGATGGCAGCCCATGGGTTGTTCAGAAGACTGAAACAACTCGTTCTGGCCGTAACGCTGCAATCGTTAAATTAAAATTAAAGAACGTATTGCTAGATTCTGGTACTGAACAAACCTTTAAAGGTGAAGACAAATTAGACGATATCGTTCTAGAACGTCTTGATTGTACTTACTCATACTTTGCTGATCCTATGTATGTGTTCATGGATGAAGAATATAACCAGTATGATGTAGAAGCTGACAACTTAGGTGATGCAGCTGCCTATATCATCGATGGCATGGAAGACATGTGTCAAGTGACCTTCTATGAAGAGAAAGCGATATCTGTTGAATTGCCGATCCACATCGTACGTGAAGTTATTTACACCGAGCCATCCGCTCGTGGTGATACTTCAGGTAAAGTGATGAAGCCTGCTACTATTACTGGTGGTGGCACGGTCACAGTTGCTGACTTTGTAAAAGTGGGTGACAAGATTGAAATTGACTCTCGTACCGGCGAGTTCAAAAAGCGCGTTTAATTGCCCATTAACGTGTGTTATTGATAAAATATCAATAACACAAGTTAATGCATTAAAAGCCAGCACTTAGTGCTGGCTTTTTTGTTATAAAATGGAATAAGACAACTGCATTAGGCATTAACAACAGTATAAAACACTTTTATATGTGCCATCAAACTGGCAATAACAGCATTTCTGACTGATTAATTTGTTCATTTTACTCTTATGCCCCTTCCACAAGAACAATAAATTCGTTATGGTTCGCTAACTTAAGCCGTATTTAGTTATCGAGAGTAGTATGCGACCCATTATCAAATCCAATAAGCTTGATTCAGTTTGTTACGATATCCGTGGACCCGTCCATAAAGAAGCCCGTCGTTTAGAAGACGAGGGCCATCGTATTTTAAAGCTTAATATCGGCAACCCAGCCCCATTTGGATTTGAAGCACCAGAAGAAATCGTCCGAGATGTCATTTTAAACCTACCGAGTGCGCAAGGTTACTGCGAATCAAAAGGCTTATTCTCTGCGCGTAAAGCCATAGTGCAACACTATCAAGCACAAGGCATATTTGGCGTTGATATTGAAGATATCTACATTGGTAATGGTGTATCAGAATTGATTATGATGGCTATGCAAGGCCTACTCAACACCGATGATGAAGTACTCATCCCCTCGCCTGATTATCCATTATGGACTGCGGCAGCAAACCTTGCCGGTGGTAACGCGGTACATTACCGTTGCGATGAAGAAGCCGATTGGTTTCCAGACTTAGACGATATTAAACGCAAAATTAGCAGTCGCACCCGCGCAATAGTGTTGATCAACCCCAACAATCCAACCGGCGCAGTTTACAGTAGAGAATTGTTGTTAGAAGTTATTGAGCTATGTCGTCAACATGATTTGATTTTATTCGCGGATGAGATTTACGACAAAATTCTGTATGACGAAGCTAAGCATATTCCAGCGGCGGGCTTGTCTGATGATATTTTAACCATCACCTTTAATGGCTTATCTAAAGCGTATCGCGCAGCTGGGTTTCGTGTCGGTTGGATGATGTTATCGGGTAATTTAAAAGCCGCCAAAAGCTACATTGAAGGCTTAGAAATGCTCGCCTCAATGCGTTTGTGTGCCAATGTACCCAATCAACATGCTATTCAAACCGCGTTAGGGGGTTATCAGTCAATTAATGAATTGATATTACCAAACGGTCGCTTAACCGTACAACGTGACGCCGTATATGAATTGCTTAATCAAATCCCTGGGGTCAGCTGTAAAAAGCCTAAAGGAGCCTTATACGCGTTTCCGAAGTTAGATATGAAAAAGTTTAATTTACGTGATGATGAACGCTTGGTACTTGATTTATTAAAAACTAAAAAGATTCTGTTAGTACAAGGAACAGCCTTTAATTGGCCAGAGCCCGATCACCTTCGAGTGGTTTTTTTGCCCTATAAAGAAGATTTGGCTAAAGCCCTTACCGAGTTTGGTGAATTCTTAGAGGATTATCGTCAATAGTCTCTTGACACTTCATCTCTAGCACAAAATACTAAGCGACTGAACAGTCGCTTTTTTTTATCGATAAGCTCATGTAAGCTGACTGAATCTATTGAGCGCAGTAAGGAGTCTCATGAGTCATTTATTTGCCCATTTATCGCGGATGAAGCTAATCCAACGTTGGCCGTTAATGCATAACGTGCGTCGCGAAAACGTCCAAGAACATTCACTGCAAGTGGCTATGGTTGCCCACGCTTTAGTGATCATCAGCAATAAGAAATTCGCCACAGACTTAGACGCCAATAAAGCTGCAACGATTGCGATTTATCATGATGCCAGTGAAATTTTAACCGGAGACTTGCCCACACCGGTTAAATATTTTAATAAAGAGATAGAAGCTGAATATAAAAAGATCGAAGCCATAGCCGAACAACGAATGCTTGAAATGGTACCTGATGAATTTAAAGAAGATTACCGCAGTTTATTCATTAGTCAAGATGCTGACCCACAATACAAAGCCATTGTGAAAGCCGCCGATACGTTATGCGCGTATCTTAAATGCTTAGAAGAACAAAAAGCCGGTAACAGCGAATTCAACAGTGCCTGTAAACGTTTAGAACAAATGATAGACGACAACCCTAACCCCGCAGTTGGTTACTTCCGTGATTGTTTTATTCCAAGTTTTACATTGAATTTAGACGAAATTAATCAAATGCTGTAAAGGAAATATATGCCTGATAACACCGTCATGCCCAGTAGTACAGAACATGAGGACTGTTGGCAACAACGTCTACTTGGCGAAGATAAACAACGCCGTAATGATCACCGCAGTCCTTATCAGCGCGATCGTGGCCGAATTCTACATTCTGCCGCATTTCGACGACTTCAAGCCAAAACCCAAGTGCTTGGTATCGGCATGAATGACTTTTATCGCACTCGTTTGACCCATTCGTTGGAAGTCTCTCAAATTGGTACCGGCATCACCGCACAGTTACGTCGTAAGTATCCAGAACTTAAGTACTTGCTTAACTCTATGAGCTTAATTGAATCGATTTGTTTAGCTCACGATATAGGCCATCCACCCTTTGGCCACGGGGGTGAAGTCGCATTAAATTACATGATGCGCCATCATGGTGGATTTGAAGGGAATGGCCAAACCTTCCGTATTTTAACCCGTTTAGAGCCCTATACACCGTCATGGGGAATGAATCTGACTCGGCGGACGCTATTGGGTGTGATGAAATACCCCGCAACTCATGGGCAGTTATTTGTTGACCAACACCGTCCAGACATTGCCAATCATCGTCAATTAAAACCATCAGAATGGCCACCAGTAAAAGGCTTGTTTGATGATGATAAACCTATTGTTGATTGGGTATTAGATTCATTATCCAAGTCTGATAGACAGTTGTTTATCACTAGTGAGCAAAATCATACTCACGCCAATTACCCACATCTTAAAACCCGCTATAAGTCCTTTGACTGCTCTATTATGGAGTTGGCTGACGATATTGCCTATGCCGTGCATGATCTAGAAGATGCCATTGTCATGGGGATTGTTAATCAACATCAGTGGCAACGCGATGTGGTTGAGCAGTTAACGGAGATCAAGGATCAATGGCTCATATCGGAAATGGCTCAAATAGGTGACAAACTATTTTCCCATGAGCATCATTTACGCAAAGATGCCATCGGTACCTTAGTCAACGGTTTCGTGACTGCGATTGGCATCAGTGCCAATCCACAATTTGAACAAGACTTATTAAAATATAATGCAGAATTAGAGCCAGACTTTGCTTCAGCTTTACATGTACTTAAACAATTGGTGTTTAAGTACGTTATTCGTAAACCCGAAATTCAAATGTTGGAATACAAAGGCCAACAAATTGTAATGGAATTGTTTGAAGCGTTTTCCTCTGATCCAGAGCGTCTATTACCGCTCAACACTCGTGAACGATGGTTAGCCGAGTGTAATGAAAACAATAATCCAATGCGGGTGATTGCCGATTATATTTCCGGCATGACTGATGAGTTTGCAGGCCGCTTACATCAGCAATTATTTGGTTCAAAAACCGCAGGCATCATGGAATTAAGTCGCGAGCAATAAGCATAAAAAAGCACTTGGTTGTTCCAACCACAATTGCTGGTCATTCTTATTGATATACTTGTCCGTCATTAATGGATCTATCGCCATAAACCCAAGGGCATAAACGCTAGCATTGAGACTAGATAGCGCTTTGGTGGGTGGCAAATCGATACCGTACGGCAAAGATGGTACTTGCGACAGTAACAATATTAGCGCGTAAAACACGCTTTTACTGAGCGTCAGTAAAACATTAAGTCACAACAATCACGCAGTATAATTACCCTTAAGGGGTTAACAGAAGATAAGTTTGGTTTGAGAGTCACCACGTTATTCTAACCAAAGCATACATTCGGCCCACATTGAATATTGGCCTTAAAGTGAGTCAATCCGCCCTTATAAATATTGATATCAATCACAGTTCACTGATTAAGTAAGCAAAACGAATTTTAGCATTTGCTTATATGCATTGATCAGTAATAAGATATTTCACACATTCAACAGACTATTTTCAAACTGTTTGATATGGTTAATTAATTAGGCCAAGGTATAAGGTTAAAAGTAAAAAAAGTTCAGTGTAAAACAACCAAAAACATACCCCTAAGCCTATTGACCATTGCACTTGTTGATGACAATAGAGCCAGTGATGACTGATTTATCGCCATTATTAACTAGTGCCATAAGCAGATCATCATGTTGAGCGAGTATAAGCGTTAGGTCATATCGAAGTGCTGGATGAACAGAAGTTAAATATTAAGTGCTAAAAAGCATTCAATGCTGTAATAAAATTACATAAGTTACGCTTTTGTGGTCATCATCACAACAAATACAGCCTAAAAGTTGTAATTTTATTTACAAAGAATATTTTGCAAAACTAATTTGTTGAATATTTTTACAGGAAACCACTATGACAGTCACCAATACGCAAGAGCTAGATTTATTAGTAGAACGCGTTGCCAAAGCCCAAGCCGAGTTTGCCAATTTTAGCCAAGAACAAGTTGATATCATCTTTAGGGCGGCCGCTTTAGCCGCTGCAGATGCACGTATATCATTAGCTAAAATGGCCGTAACCGAAACGGGGATGGGTGTATTAGAAGATAAGGTGATTAAAAACCACTTTGCCTCTGAATACATTTATAACAAATACAAAGATGAAAAAACCTGTGGCATTCTATCTGAGGACTTAACCTTTGGTACCATTACCATTGCAGAGCCTGTCGGTATTATTTGCGGTATTGTTCCCACCACGAATCCCACTTCAACCGCTATTTTTAAAGCCCTTATCAGCTTAAAAACCCGTAATGGCATTATTTTCTCACCCCACCCAAGGGCGAAAAACTCAACCACCACAGCAGCTAGAATTGTATTAGATGCGGCAGTGGCCGCGGGTGCGCCTAAAGACATCATTGGCTGGATAGACCAACCGAGTGTTGCACTGTCTAACCAATTAATGACTCATGAAAAAATTAACTTAATTTTAGCTACGGGTGGACCTGGCATGGTTAAAGCCGCCTACTCGTCTGGTAAACCTGCCATTGGTGTGGGCGCGGGTAATACACCGATTGTGATTGACGAAACCGCAGACATTAAACGTGCGGTGAGCTCAATTTTAATGTCAAAAACCTTCGACAATGGCGTAGTTTGTGCCTCTGAACAAGCCGTGATTATTGTGGACAGCATTTACAAGCAAGTAAAAGAGCGCTTTATCAGCCATGGCGGATATATCCTGTCTAAAGCTGAGACCGCAGCAATGCAAACGGTGATCCTTAAAAATGGCGGACTCAATGCTGATATTGTAGGCCAAAGTGCGGTAGCGATTGCTGCAATGGCGGGTTTTGACGTTCCTAGCACCACTAAAGTTCTCATTGGTGAAGTAACTGATATAGATGATGCCGAAGCATTTGCTCACGAGAAGTTGTCTCCGTTATTGGGAATGTATAAAGCAAAAGACTTTAACGAGGCAATGGATAAAGCCGAAGCCTTAGTCACGTTAGGGGGGATTGGCCACACATCAGGTTTATATACCAATCAAGACACCCAAGATGAACGTGTTAAAATCTTTGGCTTTAGAATGAAAACTGCACGTATTCTAATTAATACACCGGCATCTCATGGTGGCATAGGTGACTTGTACAATTTTAAATTAGCGCCGTCGTTAACGCTAGGTTGTGGTTCATGGGGCGGTAATTCAATTTCGGAAAATGTCGGTCCAAGCCACTTGATCAATACTAAAATGGTCGCTAAGAGGGCTGAAAATATGTTGTGGCACAAACTTCCATCATCTATATACTTCCGCCGCGGCTGTTTACCAATAGCACTAGAAGAGTTAAGTGATAAAAAACGTGCGCTGATCATTACTGACAAATTCTTATTTAATAATGGTTACTGTAACGAAACCTTAAAAATTCTTAAGGCACAGGGTCTTGAAACCGAAATTTTTTATGAAGTAGAAGCTGACCCAACCTTAACTATTGTACGCCAAGGTGCAAAAGTCGCCCAAAGCTTCCAACCCGATGTCATTATTGCACTCGGTGGTGGTTCGCCAATGGATGCCGCTAAAATTATTTGGGTGATGTACGAGCACCCTGATGTTGATTTTGCCGATTTAGCACTGCGCTTTATGGATATCCGTAAACGTATATACAAATTCCCTAAAATGGGCGTTAAAGCTCAAATGGTTGCCATTCCGACAACCTCAGGTACAGGTTCAGAAGTGACCCCTTTTGCCGTGGTAACTGATGAAGTAACCGGAATGAAGTATCCTATCGCTGACTATCAATTAACCCCGAATATGGCGATTGTTGATCCTAACTTAGTCATGGATATGCCCAAATCACTCACCGCTTTTGGTGGCATTGATGCTGTTACACATGCGTTAGAAGCTTATGTGAGTGTAATGGCAAACGAATACAGTGATGGCCAAGCGCTACAAGCATTAGACCTATTGTTTAAGTACCTACCAGAATCCTATGAGTTTGGTGCAAACGCGCCTGTTGCCCGAGAAAAAGTTCACAATGGTGCGACGATTGCCGGCATTGCTTTTGCCAACGCATTCTTAGGTGTTTGTCACTCAATGGCGCACAAACTGGGTGCTGAGTTCCACCTAGCACACGGCTTAGCTAACGCGCTGTTAATCTCTAACGTGATCCGCTTTAACGCGACGGATATGCCAACCAAGCAAGCCGCTTTTAGTCAATACGACCGCCCTAAAGCACTGTGTCGTTATGCTGCCATTGCGGATTATTTAAAGCTTGGGGGTAAAACCGATGCTCAAAAAGTTGACAAGCTGATTGAAAAAATCGAAGCGCTGAAAACAACCATAGGTATTCCTGCATCAATCCAGGACGCCGGGGTTAATGAAGCAGATTTTATCGCCAAACTGGATGAGCTTGCTGAAGATGCTTTTGATGATCAATGTACGGGTGCCAATCCACGTTACCCGTTGATTAAAGAGCTTAAACAAGTGTTATTGGACAGCTTCTATGGCAGAGCTTATAACGACTAGTCAACTCAATAACAAGCAGTAAGCTTATAACACTGCGCCTTACGAGATAATTATCGTAAGGCGTTTTTTTTATACCTTTGACTGTGTGAAAACCTTACCAAACTACTTTGCTAGCGCCAGCATAACAGCGCTGTGAGCATGAATTTGAGTGGTATCATACAAAGGCACATTGGTATGTTGTTGCTGCACCAGTAAGGCTATTTCAGTACAACCTAAAATCACTGCCTCGGCTCCTTGAGCGAATAATTTATCAATAATACTAAGATAGCATTGTCGAGATTGCAGATTAATCTTGCCTAGGCACAACTCTTGATATATCACATTATGGATTAATATTTGATCGTCTGGCGAAGGCACAATAACTTCGATAGGATAGTTATCGGTGATACGCTGCTTATAAAAATCTTGCTCCATAGTAAAGCGCGTACCCAATAAGCCCACTTTACCGATACCGTCGGCTAACAACGCCTCGGCGGTGGCATCGGCGATATGTAAAATAGGGATAGAGATTTGTGCTTGAATGTCATCGGCCACTTTGTGCATTGTATTGGTACAAATCAACAAAAAGTCAGCCCCGCCCGCTTCAACAGCCTTAGCCGCATTTGATAAATGAATGGCGGTATCGTCCCACAACCCTTGATGTTGCAATATTTCAATTTCAGCAAAATCGACACTGTACAAACAAATTTTAGCCGAATGAAGTCCGCCTAAAGTAGACTTCACCCCTTGATTAATGGCCTGGTAGTAACTCAGCGTTGACTCCCAACTCATGCCACCTATCATACCGATTGTTTTCATATTCACTCCTACAACTGAATAGCAAAAAGTCCCTATAGACATGATTGGCCAGATGGAACCTTACTTCGAAATAACACACTTATATCCTAAGCCGTATTATCGTTATTCAGACTTCGGATAATATAACCTCAATACAAATAAGAGATAAGCCAAACGGATAAAAATCAGCATCTTTGACGTATTGCATTGCTAACTTGCCTAGCGTTTTGCTAACAAGACCCATTTATACGGAAATATCTGCCTATGACAAGTTACTACAACGGCATGAGCTGGACAAAAGAGTTGCTTAATAATCGTTTACTATCTCAAATGCAGCTATCTAGCAATAAGCCCCCTTTCGTGCCGCTATCCACAACTTATCCTATTGTTGTTTAGTAGACTTTATTTGGCTAGATAACAAAAAACCAGCTCAGGCTGGTTTTAGTGGCGCCATTGACACTGGCGCTTACTGTTGGTCACTAGTGGCTCAGTTACGACTTAAATGACATTGCACCTAAGTAATCTTTTTTACCGACTTCAACCCCATTATGACGCAAGATTGAATAGGCTGTTGTGATATGAAAATGAACATTAGGGATTGCATGTTCAAGTAAGAAATCGTGGCCGGTAAGGTACTTATCGTTCCAACGATGATGAGTGATCTTGCGGGTTTGGGCACCAACAAAATCTTCTGCTTTAAAAGTGGCTAAATAACCAATAACCGAGGTTATGCGGGTTTGTAATTCTGCCACAGTCGTTTCATTATCTTCATGTTTTGGTGCACGGTCTTGTTGACCCGTTAAACGCGCAACCGATAATTTTGCGGTATCACACGCGATTTGTACTTGGCGAATTAAGTTAAATTGATCTGCTGCTAAACGTGAGTTAAGTAATACCGACATTTCAATCTTTTTAGCACCGGCAAAGTCTTCCCCTTTCGCAAGAATTGAACTTAAGTTATTGAGCATTTTACTAAATTGCACAACCGTTAAATCATAAAACATAGAGAATACCTCTTAAAAATGAATGAGCTTGCATTGTTTTAGGTCTAAAACATCAATAATCGTATACTTATCAACAATAACGCTTAGATTATCAGCAACCCTTAGATTACATCAAACTGAATAATAAGAACTTTACTTAAATTAAATTAACTTAATGATATACACAGTAAACTATCGATAATAAAAAACCAGCATAAGCTGGTTTTTTAGGTCACACAATCAATGTATTACAAAGCCGCCAGGGCTTCTTTACATAATTGTGTAATGCGATCCCACTCTTCGTTATCTACAGCATCAGTCGGTGCAATCCAGCTGCCGCCAATGCAATCAACATTTGATAATGCTAAATAATCTTTATAAGTCGCTGGGCTGATCCCACCAGTTGGACAGAATCGGATCTCAGAAAGTGGGCCAGAGAAAGACTTTAATACATTAACGCCACCCGAGGCTTCTGCAGGGAAAAACTTGAAGTGAGTGTAGCCCAACTCCATACCCACCATAATCTCTGAAATACTCGCGACACCTGGAATTAACGGCACAGTGCCTTTCTTGGCCGCTTTTAATAGATCAACCGTTGCACCCGGGGTAATGATAAATTGCGAACCCGCATCAATAGCTTGTTGTAACTGGGCTTCATTTAAAATGGTCCCTGCACCAACCAATGCTTCTGGCACTTCTTTAGCAATTTTAGCTATCGCTTCTAACGCACATGGAGTTCGTAAAGTGACTTCTAAGACACTAATGCCGCCAGCCACTAACGCTTTTGCTAATGGGACAGCGTGTTCAAGTTTATTAATGACCATGACCGGAACAACCGGGCTGCGTTTAAACACGTCTTGTGGTTGGAGCAACCAATTATTAGGCTCAAGCATATTACAGTCTTCCTTTGTCGTTAATATAATTCATCAATCGCATTAGTACTGCGAGCACCTGTTTCTGGGCTGCTCAAACTGCTACGTAGCGCGCCAAACAACTCACGGCCCATGCCATAACTTGAGTGATGTAAATCCACTATCCCTGCGGTTCTGCTTGCAAGTGTCTTCTCGTCAACAAACAGGGTTAATTCACCCGTTGTAGCATCAACACGAATTAAATCACCGTTCTCAACTTTGGCAATCAAACCACCGTCTAGCGCTTCTGGGGTTAAATGAATGGCTGCAGGTACTTTACCTGATGCACCTGACATACGGCCGTCAGTCACTAGTGCAACTTTAAAACCTTTGTCTTGTAGGGTACCTAAGTAGGGTGTGAGTTTATGCAGCTCAGGCATCCCGTTAGCTTTAGGGCCTTGACCTCTAACAACCACAACACAATCTCTGTCAAGCTCACCCGCTTGGAATAGTGCATCAAGTTTGTTTTGATCATCAATCACAATCGCAGGACCTTCAACTACGCGATTTTTATCGGGCACGGCAGATACTTTAATCACTGCGCGGCCTAAGTTACCTTTGAGTAACTTCAAACCACCGTTATGTTGAAATGGTGTATCAAGGTGAGTTAACACTTCTTTGTCTAAGCTTTCAGTGACACCATCAACCCACTTAAGCTCGCCATCAAGCAAACGAGGTTCTTGGGTATAACGACGTAAGCCATAACCTGCAACGGTATTAACATCTTCATGCAATAGGCCGCCATCAAGTAACTCTTTAACCAACAACGCCATGCCACCTGCTGCATGGAAGTGATTAATATCGGCATGACCATTTGGATATACGCGGGCTAATAATGGTACTGCATCAGATAAATCAGAAAAATCATCCCAATTAACGATAATGCCAGCGGCGCGAGCTGCAGCGACAATGTGCATGGTTAAGTTAGTTGAACCACCGGTCGCGAGAATACCCACAATGCCATTAACTACTGACTTTTCAGAGACCAGTTCACCAATCGGAGTGTACTGTGTACCCATTGCGGTTAGACGGCACACTTGTTTGGCAGCCATTTTGCTTAATTCATCACGTAATGGATCATCAGGATTAACAAACGATGAACCAGGTAATTGTAACCCCATGATTTCAAGCATTAACTGGTTAGAGTTAGCTGTACCATAAAAGGTACATGTGCCGGCGCTATGATATGACTTAGCTTCAGCTTCAAGCAATGCGGCACGATCAACCTGCCCTTGGGCAAATTGTTGACGAATACGCGCTTTTTCTTTATTTGGAATACCTGACTTCATTGGACCAGCAGGCACAAATAACATCGGCAAATGACCAAAGCTTAATGCACCGATTAATAAACCTGGAACGATTTTGTCACAAATACCCAGTAGTAGCGCACCATCAAACATATTGTGCGACAAACCTACCGCGGTAGACATAGCAATGACTTCACGACTCAGTAAGCTAAGTTCCATGCCTGGCTGACCTTGGGTCACACCGTCACACATGGCAGGAACACCTGCCGCGACTTGTGCCACACTACCCACATCCATACACGCTTGCTTAAGCATATTTGGATAAGTTTCATAGGGTTGATGTGCTGACAACATGTCATTAAATGCAGTCACAATACCAATATTGGCTTTCGTTAGCTGGCGTAAAGAATCTTTTGCTACCGGCTGACAGGCTGCAAAACCATGGGCCAAATTGCCACAACTTAATGCACTACGATGAACCCCTTGGGCTTTGGCATCGTTTAACGCGGTTAAATACGTTGATCGAGATTGTTGACTACGAGCAATAATTCTATCGGTGACGGCTTGTACTACTGAATGCATGGTAAAACTCCTTACGCGCTATAGAACACATCAACGGGCGTTTTATGCTGCGCTAATACGGCTCTAATGGGCATTTGGGTAACATCATCATTCTCGAGAGCCTGATGATATACAGTTAATTTTGGTTCTCCGACAAGATGCAAATAAATCTGACGACTATTTAAAATGGCATCTTTAGACAATGTGATGCGTGCATGCGGCGCGGTCGTTGGGTTAACAGCTACACATACCGCTTTGGTATTTAATGCATTATCAAGCTCTGCACTGCAAGGAAACCATGAGCATGTATGGCCATCAGTACCCATTCCCAGTATCACCACATCAAAAGGACGAGGAAAATTAGCTAACGATTCGCTGGTCATATCGCAACCCGCTTCAGGCGTCGCAAACATATTTTTCAAACCGCGAAACTTAGCGCTAGCGGCACGATTTTGCAGAAAATGCTGACGAACTAACCTTTCATTTGAATCATTTTCATCAGTATCAACCCAGCGCTCATCGGCTAAAGTAATATAAACATCACTCCAATCAACAAGCTTATGACTCAATAGCTCAAATAATTTCACGGGTGTTGAGCCGCCAGAAACCACTAAGCTGGCTTTACCACGGGTATCAACAGCATCTTGTAATTGCCTAGCAATTTTATCGGCTAATTTAGCGTCTAAATCAGCGGGTGTATTGAACGATTTAAATACGGCTTCTTTAATCATGTCTACTCCCTACTCGTCCCAAGAACGACCATCTTTGGTTATCAATGCAACGGATGCAACAGGTCCCCACGTACCAGCAGGGTATGGTTTAGGTTTTTCGCCACTTTGTTCCCATGACTGAATAATACCATCGACCCATGTCCACGCTTGCTCAACTTCATCACGACGAACAAACAGCGCTTGATTACCAAGCATGGCTTCAAGTAACAAACGCTCATAAGCATCTGCAATGCGTTCATTTTTAAAGGTGTCACTGAAACTTAAATCAAGCTTAGTGGTTTGAAGACGTTGCTTTTGCTCAAGACCTGGCACCTTGTTCATCATCTGAATTTCAACCCCTTCGTGAGGTTGCAAACGAATAGTCAGTTTATTCGGTGGGAGATTACGGTAGCTTGCACGGTATAAGTTATGCGGTGGGTTTTTAAAGTACACCACAATTTCACTGCTCTTAAATGGCATACGCTTACCACTGCGCAAGTAGAATGGTACGCCAGCCCAACGCCAGTTATCGATATCTACACGTAACGCCACAAAGGTTTCGGTATTCGATTGGGTGTTGGCATCTTCTTCTTCAAGATAACCAGGAACGGGTGAGCCTTTTAAGAAGCCGGCACTGTATTGACCCCGAACAGTATTTTCATACACATTCTCTTGGTTAATGGGACGCAGTGACTTAAGCACTTTTACTTTTTCGTCACGAATACTGTCAGCATCTAAATTGACCGGTGGATCCATCGCAACCAAGGTTAACACTTGTAATAAATGGTTTTGGATCATGTCGCGCATTTGTCCAGCGCCATCAAAGTAGCCCCAACGCCCTTCAATACCCACTTCTTCAGCAACCGTGATCTGGACATGATCAATCGTACGGTTATCCCATTTAGAGGCAAATAAAGAATTAGCAAAACGCAGAGCAATTAGATTTTGTACCGTTTCTTTACCAAGATAATGATCGATACGATATACCTGATTCTCATTGAAAAATTCAGCCACTTGGTTATTAATTACATGTGATGATTCCAAGTCGGTACCAATCGGCTTTTCAAGCACAACACGGGTATCAGATTGAATCAGGTTTTGTGCATGTAAACAGCGGCAGATGACACCAAAAATCGAAGGAGGCGTTGCGAAGTAATTCACCATGACGCGCTTACTGGGTTCAAGTAAATCGTGGAAGGCACGATAACCTTCAGGATCTTTAAAATTGGTACCAATATAATGACAACGACTGAGGAAGCGCGCTAGCGTGGTTGGGCAAAGTTCGTCTTTTACAAATGTATTTAATGCTTTAGTAACGAGGGCGATAAACTCTTCTTGAGTAAATGCGTCTTTTGCTACACCGATTACCTTGGTTTCTTTATCAAGCAATTCTGCTTTATCTAGCTGATATAGGGAAGGTAATAGTTTACGCCTAGCTAAATCGCCTTTAGTACCGAAAAGTACGAAGTCACAAGCCTTGGCTCCAATTGATTTGCCCATTGCTTAAAGCTCTCCTGATTATATGTGTGTGTCATGTTCCAATTTGGTCAATGAATAAATGAATAAAAGCACACTTTTGTTGTAATATAACAACAGAATTTAAATTTTGCATCTTTAATTTGCATTTATTGTATTGTTTTTAATCTAGTCATGTGTATCTATTATCTGCTATGATTTTCTACCAATAACAAAGATTGAGAACCATTTAACCATGATCTATGTATTGAAAAATAATTACGGATTACTACCATAAGTAAATAAATAACTTAATTTACGTAATTCCTGTAAGTTATGATATAAAATTACATCACCTACTTTTAGCTACTTTCTAGCGGATGCATGCTTATGAATACCCTTGAAAAGGTTCAAAAAAGCCTTACCCAATTTAGTAAATCGGAACGTAAAGTTGCCGAAGTCATATTAGCCTCACCGCAAACAGCTATACATTCAAGTATCGCCACCTTAGCCAAGATGGCTGATGTAAGTGAGCCAACCGTCAATCGCTTTTGTCGTCGACTCGACACTAAGGGGTTCCCTGATTTTAAGTTACATTTGGCTCAAAGTCTTGCTAACGGTACACCTTATGTTAGCCGTCACGTTGAAGAAGATGATTCACCCGATTCATATACCACAAAAATCTTCGAATCATCAATGGCATCGCTTGATACTGCACGCCAAAGTTTAGACACAGCGGCGATAAATAAAGCCGTTGATATTCTAACTCAAGCTAAGACTATTTCATTTTTTGGCCTTGGTGCCTCAGCCTCTGTAGCCCATGATGCGCAAAACAAGTTCTTTCGCTTTAATGTACCAGTGATATGTTTCGATGATGTGTTAATGCAGCGCATGAGCTGTATTAACTGTAATGAAGGCGACGTAGTGGTATTAATCTCGCACACTGGCCGGACTAAATCACTGATTGAAATAGCCCGTATCGCTCGTGAAAATGGCGCCGCAGTCATTGGTATCACAGCCCGTAATTCGCCACTTTCTCTTGAATGTACATTACCTGTAACAATGGAAGTGCCCGAAGATACTGACATGTATTTACCAATGGCATCGCGCTTAGCGCAACTGGTTACCATAGACGTATTGGCAACAGGGTTTACCTTACGCCGAGGCCCTCGTTTTCGTGATAATTTAAAACGCGTTAAAGAAGTATTGAAAGAATCTCGAGTGAACAAGGATTTGACTATTTAAATTGATGGCCGATTAAACGAAGATATTACGGATGATCAGACATTGTTCGTTTGAGGATCGTTTAACTCAACATCTATCGTCAATCGACACAACGCCGAACTCATTCTCATTTATACAGTGAATTTTGCACAAATCTTACAAGATAACTGGTAAATAATTACACAATTTAGTTATGTTTAATCGTGTAAATTATCATGCATCGCAATCAAATATTGTTCATAAAGCCAAACGGTTTATTCTGTTTGGCTTTTTTTATTGCAAAAATCGCTGATCTGTCACATAAATTACACATTAAAAACGATCTTTTTGTTTGTAACTTTACTACATTTGTTGAGAATGTCTGTTAATATAGTTACATCATTTAAGTGCCGAGATTGCTTAAGCACTTTAAATAACCAAATTCTATTTAACACAAAATCTTTCTTATCATTAACGGAGTATCTTATGTTCCGCAGAACTAAAATCGTTACTACACTAGGGCCAGCAACTGATCGCGATGACAATTTACGTAAAATTATCGTGGCAGGTGCTAACGTTGTTAGACTTAACTTCTCACACGGTTCACCAGAAGATCATTTAAAGCGTGCTACAGATACACGTAGGATTGCTAAAGAATTGGGCAAACACGTCGCTATTTTAGGTGACTTGCAAGGGCCTAAAATTCGTATTTCTACCTTTAAAGATAACAAAAAGATCAAGCTTAACTTAGGTGATGCTTTTATCCTTGATGCTGATTTAGCAAAGGGCGAAGGTGATGAAACTCAAGTAGGTATCGATTACAAGCAATTACCTAATGATGTCGTTATTGGCGATATATTAATGCTTGATGATGGCCGAGTGCAGTTAAAAGTTGAACGTGTTGAGGGTAATAAAGTCTTCACTAGCGTTACAATAGCAGGCCCGTTATCAAATAACAAAGGCATCAACAAAAAAGGCGGCGGCTTAACCGCTCCTGCCCTCACTGAAAAAGACATGGCGGATATCAAAACAGCTGCGTTGATTGATGTTGATTACTTAGCAGTATCGTTTCCTCGAACGGGTGCGGATCTTGATTTAGCACGTTCGTTAGCACTTGAAGCGGGCAGTAAAGCATTAATTGTCGCTAAAGTTGAGCGTGCAGAAGCGGTTGAATCTGACGAAGCTATGGACGATGTTATCCGAGCATCAGACGTCGTCATGGTTGCTCGTGGTGACTTAGGTGTTGAAATCGGCGATGCGGCACTTGTTGCTGTACAAAAACGGTTAATTCAACGTTCGCGTCAACTCAACAAAGCCGTGATCACTGCAACACAAATGATGGAATCAATGATTTCAAGCCCAATGCCAACACGTGCTGAAGTGATGGACGTGGCTAACGCAGTGTTAGACGGTACTGATGCAGTGATGCTCTCAGCAGAAACCGCTGCGGGCGATTTCCCTGAAGAAACCGTTATGGCAATGGCTAACGTTTGTTTAGGCGCAGAGTTACACCCAAGTGTAAATGTGTCTAAGCACCGTATGGATGAACGTTTCTCTTCAGTTGAAGAAACGATAGCACTATCAACCATGTATGCTGCTAACCACTTGCCAGGTGTTAAAGCGATTATTTCGTTAACGGAATCTGGCGCGACAGCTAAATTAATGTCACGTATCAGCTCTGGTTTGCCGATTTTTGCATTATCACGTCATCAAAAAACATTAGCTAGCATGGCTATGTTCCGTGGTGTACAGCCTATTGAGTTTGATTCAACAGCTTATCCTGCTGATGAATTAGCTAAAGAAGCATTAAACTGCATGGTTAACGCCGGTTATTTGGTCAGTGGTGATCTGGTACTCATGACTAAAGGTGACGCGATGGAAACGATCGGTGGCACTAACACTTGTAAAGTACTTATTGTTGCATAATCAACAACTACGCGTAGCGAGTAACACTCAATAGTTTTTATATTGTGATTATCTCGTTAACCCTAAAGCCAGTCTTCGGATTGGCTTTTTTTATGGGTTAAATTTAGAACGCTAGTAATGAACCGCCTATCCCCCCTAAATTCGCCTATCCCTCCCTTGTTGTATTTCTAACAATGTCTGTTTATCGCTTTGTTGTAATGAAAAAAAACCCCGACAGAGTCAGGGTTTATTTGGCGCCAATGATTTACATCAAAGACTGACATAAAAGTAATCAACTTACATTATAGCGTCTCAAAGTCATTGACGTTAATAGCGGCTAAGCGCAATTCATCTGCTTCGACAAGCTGTTTATGTTCAGCTTCAGTGATAATGTCTTTTGCTAACGCTACGTCAAATAACTCAAGCATTGGAAGCTTGGATTTTATATGACCGCTACGTTGAGCTTTCTTCAACTTTTTATACAGCTCTTTTGCAGCATATTTGGCTAAGAAAGCTTGCTCTACTTCCGCAATACCACTTTGGTCATCTTCAACATCACTACAAAGGAAAGTGATTCGGTCTCGTGCAGGTCCAGGCTTTAGCATACCGGTCACTAAATCAATCGCCAACTTGTCGCTTGGTGCGCTAAAGTGATTCCCTAATGGAAAAATCAATACTCGCAGTAATACTGCCGCGATTTTGCTTGGGAAATTATGGATAGCATCATTCAACGCTTTAGCCGCTAAATGTAAACGCTCCGTCATCACATAATGCACTGCAGGTAAATCATCTTGTTGACGACCATTATCTTCAAACAGTTTCAACGTGGCAGACGCTAGGTATAGCTGACTTAATACATCCCCCATACGTGCAGAGAGCATTTCTTTACGTTTAAGGTCGCCGCCCATGATCAACATCGAAACATCAGTCATGATGGCAAGTGATGAAGAGATACGCGTCATATCACGGTAATATTGCTGCGTCGGACCGCTCACTGGCGCACTGGCAAAACGACTGCCCGTTAACGCATTACCCAATGATCGTAATGCGTTACCGATCGCATAACCTATGTGTCCCAGTAAAAGAGAATCGAAACGGTCTAATGCCGATGTCTCATCTTCCATCGCCGCGGCTTCCATTTCAGCCAAAACGTAGGGATGACAGCGCGTTGCACCTTGGCCAAAAATCATCAATGACCGAGTCAAAATGTTTGCACCTTCTACGGTAATTGAAATAGGAGTTGCCATGTATGCATGACCTAAATAGTTTTTAGGTCCTAATTGGATACCTTTACCCGACTGAATGTCCATTGCGTCTTCTAATACATCACGACCTAACTCTGTCATATGGTATTTAGCAATTGCGGTAACCACAGAAGGTTTAACTTTTAAGTCGATACCTTGAGTGGTTAAACGACGGGCGGCTTCAAGCTGGTAAGTATTGGCAATAATACGCGCCATAGCCTCTTGTACGCCTTCAAAGTGACCGATTGGCATACCGAACTGTTGACGAACATAACTATACGCTGTGGTCGTTTTAGTGGCCACATGGCCAGATGCAGTAGCAAGCGCAGGTAATGAAATACCACGTCCTGCAGACAAACATTCAACCAGCATACGCCAGCCTTTACCCGCAAACTGTGGTCCACCAATAATCCAATCTAATGGAATGAATACATCTTCACCACTGGTAGTACCGTTCATAAACCCCATCATTAATGGATTATGACGACGACCGATTTCAACGCCTTGATGATCCGTTGGGATCAACGCACAAGTAATACCTAGGTTTTTAATCTCACCTAACAAACCGTCAGGATCGCGCATTTGGAATGCTAACCCTAATACTGTCGCTACAGGTGCTAAGGTAATGTAACGCTTGTTCCAAGTTAAACTTAAGCCTAATGTCTCTTCGCCTTCAAACTCACGGCGACACACAATACCCAAGTCAGGGATTGCGCCAGCATCACTGCCCGCTTCTGGACCCGTTAACGCGAAACAGGGAATATCTTTACCCACAGCTAACGATGGCAACCAACGCTCTTTTTGCTCTTGAGTGCCGTAATGCGTTAATAGCTCACCTGGGCCTAAAGAGTTAGGCACCATAACGGTAACGGCAGCACTGACACTGCGGGTGGCAATTTTAGCCACAATCGTTGAGTTTGCATAAGCTGAAAATTCACGCCCGCCGTACTTTTTAGGAATAATTAACGCAAAAAAGCCTTGTTCTTTAAAATATTGCCATAACTCTGGCGGTAAATCTTTACGATTATGGACAATATCGAAATCGTCAATCATGGTTAATGCGGTTTGTACTTGATTATCAATAAAGTCTTTTTCTTCTGCACTTAACGTTGGTTTACCATAACTGTGTAAGGTGTTCCAGTTTGGTTTTCCGCGGAATAACTCACCTTCCCACCAAACATCACCGGCTTCCATTGCTTCTTTCTCGGTACTCGACAATGGAGGCAACACTTTTTTGAAAAATGAGAATACTGGACGCGTGATAAATTGCATCCTGATATTACGTACGCCAAAGAGGACGATGATCGCTATAATAAGCAATATGACGATGGTCATTTTATACCTTCTTAGTTTGTTAACACAGGGACAGCAACACCAGCTGCCATGTAGGGGATAACTTTACGAATAATGGCTTCAATATTGTTATGTTCACCATAATCTGCCGCGGCAATTTCATTTAAGGCATCTGCAGAAGCCATAGTGAACACAATAGTTCCTAAAGTGAAATGCAAACGCCAAAACATTTCAGCCGCGGGAATATGCGGAACGCTGGCTGATACAGCTTGAACAAATGTGGCTAAATGTTCGCCATAGTGTGTGGTGATAAACCAGCGCAAATGCCCTTGGCTTTCTATGTAACCTCGGCCCAACAACTGTAAGAAGATAATCGTGCCGCCGTTACGTACCTTATTCAATTCAAGTAACGGGTTAATTAAAGCAGAAAAAATCTCGTTTAGTGATGCATTTTCAGGCGCATTATGTAAACGATTAATCTCTATCGAAGCGCTTGGCATAAACACATCTAAGTATCTTGCTAATACAGCACGAATTAATTCTTTTTTCGAACCAAAATGGTAATTGACCGACGCCAAATTGACTTCAGCTTTACTCGTAATCAGTCGTAACGACGTTTCAGAAAAACCTCTTTCAGCAAACAACTTTTCAGCTGCATCGAGTATTCTTGTTTTTGTATCAGTACGACTTGCCATTCCAAGACCCAAGTTAATTTAAACACCTGTTTAAATTAATCATTGAGCGCACAGATGTCAATCGAAATTGTTAGCTTTCTTTGTTTATGCAAACAACAAAAACAGTAACAACCGCATCAGATTGTTAACTTATATGCAAAGTTTGCTATTTTTCGGTACACTCATTACGACAAGAAAAACAAGGATGCAAACAAATGAATTTGCCTTTAAAACGACCGTCCCAAATTGCACTTATTGTCTCAATCGCATTAGGATTGTGTGCGTGTAACGACACGACTGTCACCACTGAGGCTGCTGATGAAAAAACAGATATCGCAGCCGCAATAAATTTTGTTAACCGCGCAGAGGCTGATTTAGCCAGTTTATCGATTGAAGCTAACCGTGCAGAATGGATCTATTCCAATTTCATTACAGATGACACCGCGGCTTTATCTGCTGCAATGGGAGAAAAAGTAACCTCCACATCAGTGCGCTATGCAACTGAAGCGGCCAAATACGCTAACGTAGATTTAGACCCTGTCAATGCACGCAAGCTTAACAGCCTTCGCAGTAGCATAGTATTACCCGCTCCACTTGATGCAGCTAAAAATGCCGAGCTGGCTAGTATCGTCTCACAGCTCAATGGACTTTACGGCAAAGGTAAATATTGCTTTGCTGACGGTCGCTGCCTTACTCAACCTGAGTTATCTAATATTATGGCAGAGTCAAAAGACCCTGCTTTGCTTTTAGAAGCATGGAAAGGTTGGCGTGAAATAGCCAAACCCATGCGTCCGTTATTTGAACGCGAAGTTGAATTAGCCAATCAAGGCGCAAGCGATCTAGGTTATACCGACTTGTCTGAACTGTGGCGCAGCCAATACGACATGGAGCCTGAGGCATTTTCAGCAGAACTTGATCGGCTCTGGGCACAAATAAAGCCGCTTTATGACTCATTACATTGCTATGTTCGCGGCGAATTAAACCAACAATATGGTGATGACGTTGCGCCAAAGACGGGCCCTATTCCAGCGCATTTACTGGGGAATATGTGGGCTCAACAATGGGGTACTATCTATAATAGTGTTGCACCTAAAGATGCAGACCCTGGCTATAACGTGACCGAACTATTAGCCCAAAACGGCTATGATGAAATTAAAATGGTAAAACAAGCTGAAGGTTTCTTCACTTCACTTGGGTTTGGCGCATTACCAGAAACATTTTGGACCCGTTCAATGTTTGTACAACCTCAAGGCCGTGATGTGGTGTGCCATGCATCGGCGTGGGACTTGGATAACCTAGATGATATCCGCATTAAAATGTGTATTCAGAAAAATGCTGAAGACTTTAGTGTTATTCATCATGAATTAGGCCATAATTTTTATCAACGAGCCTATAAAAACCAGCCTTTCATCTTTAAAAACTCAGCAAATGATGGCTTCCATGAAGCGATTGGCGACACAATAGCCTTATCTATTACGCCTAAGTATTTGCAGAAAATTGGCTTACTTGAAACGGTCCCCGATGCGTCTAAAGACATTGGATTATTGTTAAAGCAAGCATTAGATAAAATTGCCTTTATGCCTTTTGGGTTAATGATTGATCAATGGCGCTGGCAAGTATTTAACGGCACCATCAAACCGGAGCAATATAACCAAGCTTGGTGGGAGCTACGTGAAAAATATCAAGGTGTTAAAGCACCCATTGAGCGTACTGAAGCGGATTTTGATCCTGGTGCTAAATATCATGTCCCAGGCAATGTCCCCTATACGCGTTATTTCTTAGCCCATGTACTGCAGTTCCAATTCCATAAAGCACTGTGTGATATTGCAGGTGACACAGGTCCTGTTCACCGTTGTAGCATTTATGGTAACAAAGCAGCAGGAGCTAAACTGAATCAAATGCTCGAAATGGGTGCCAGCAAACCTTGGCCTGAAGCGCTTAACGTTGTGACAGGTTCAGACAAAATGGACGCCAAAGCAGTGTTAGATTACTTTGCCCCTTTGCAAGTCTGGTTAGATGAACAAAATACACAGGCAAACCGCCAGTGTGGCTGGTAACCCTCGATGTGATGACCGATTGTTTCAGCGACCGATTGTAGCGATTGGTTGCAGTGACTGATGCAAATAAACGATCATTAAGAGGCCGCTACTTCACATCTAATTTTTTCACTTAAAATAATGGCGCTAGTCAATAATAGCGCCATTATTTTATATAAATACTCTCGATTTAATGTAAACCTATCTAAAACCACGACCTTTTCTATTCAACTCGCCATTTTCAATTCTTTTTTGCTGTGATTTTTTTAGCATCACAAATAGCGCGCCGACCCCGCCACATTCTTTTGTGGCAGAATGATACGCGGTAACCGGCTCGATAAATTGTAACCAATGACATACTGCAGATTTCATTAATGCTGCATAAGGTTTGCTTTTATAACCCTTACCATGAATAACCAGTATGTTACGTTCTCCGTGTTCATAAGCACTTAATACGTAATTAAGTAAACTTTCACGGGCCTGTAAAAGCCGATATTGATGTAAATCCAACACAGTATTGAATCGATATTTACCCAGTCGAAGTTGTGTAAACACTTCGTCTTGAATGCCATCCATTTTATAGCTCACCACATCGTCGGGCTTAAGCGGTTTGAATAAATAAGGATCGGTGGGCAATAACGCTAACAACTCATGTTGCTCTGCTGCCGCTCGCTTTGCCAGTTGAGCATCTGTTACTCTTAATGGATTAGGCCATGTTTGGGCAGTCTGTGTTTGATGTTGATGTTTAATAGGAGTCACATCGGCCATTTCTTGTAAGAATAATGGGTCATCACTTAACAACATATGGACCTCCTACATACTTTGTAAAGATTCTACGCTTTAGCAAAGTTGATGAATAAATTATAGTTACGGTTACGGTATCGCTTCAATTATTGATTTAGGCGACAACTGCCTTGAAAAACACCGTTAGCTAAAAAGAGAACTAATCCTTGAAAAAAATATTGACCTTATTGAATGCGCCATGGTCGTCTCTACTTCTGCTAGCAGTGGGTTTGAGCGGAATCACGTTGAACGTTTATGCCGCAGAGTCGATCCCTCATCAGACGTTGAATGCTAATTTTACAAAATTGACTCAAGCTTTTGAACAATTAGATTTAACCGCCATTGAGCAAATATACACTGACGATGCTGTGTATATTTCTGAAACACAAGACCGAGGCATCATTAGCGGTAAAGAAAACATTTTAGATCTGTATAGCCGATTTTTTAATAAGATTAAAACTAAACACGCTAAACTTGAAGTCGACTTTCGTGTACTTGTACGTTATAGCGAACCAAATAGCGCAACCTACATTGGTTATTATTTAGTGCGGTTTCACCCAGGAAAAGAGTCTGGTGAACCGATCAGTGAGTTTGCCGGTAAGTTTGTGACTGTTTTTACCAAAGACAGCAAGCAACAATGGAAAATTAGCGTCGACTCTAACACTCACGCCGCGCCCCATTTTTACTATGATGCGAAACCGGTACCGAATCTATATTATGGTCGGCAATTTATTGCTGCAGCCGCAAAATAATAAACTTGATGAAGAATAATGATTTATTAGACGCTAAATCGACACACTGCCCCTGTGGCAGTTCACGTCCCTACGAGCAATGCTGTGAGCCATATCATTTAGGTCGTGCTGTGGCAGAGATACCAGAGCGTTTAATGCGGTCTCGTTATTGTGCCTTTGTGTTGCGTCATTTCCGCTATTTGATTGCGACGCATCATCCACAATATTTACACGGTTTGACTGAACAACAACTTGCCCAAGGTAAAACCCAGTGGTTGGGTTTAGTGGTAATGTCATCGACACAACAATCTGAATATGGCGAAGTAACCTTTAAAGCTTGGTTTATTGAAAACAAACACATTGATGCTATTTATGAGTGTTCGTCATTTATCAAACAAGATGGCCATTGGTTTTATACTCACGGACACCAAATGCAAACTCGGTTACCAGGCAGGAATGACCCTTGTATCTGTCATAGCGGCAAAAAATTCAAACAATGCTGTGCTAAGCGCACGGGTTAGCAACGGTGAGTAATACGCTACCCATCCGCTTAAAAATAAGCCTAGTTGCTGATGTCGTCGAATAGCTCGTTGCAGAGCAATAGTGAATTAATCTGCTATTGATAAATAAAAATTGAGTAAAAGACGCTGTGAAAAGGCTATTTAGCATTTTGTAGAATACTGCTTAAAGATAATTTCAATCATTACCCGTAAAAATCTTATGCTCCACAAGGATGAAATACGACGACTCAGCCAACATGTTGCTCACTTAATGCCTGTTGGTGTCGTTTCATCTCATGGGCATTAATAAACAAGGCAAAATCATTAACACGTATAGCTGGGCTATATAAAAACCCTTGAGCATGATCGCAAGCGTTCAATGTTAAAAACGCTTCCTGTTCTTTGGTTTCAACCCCTTCAGCGGTTAACGAAATATTCAGTGCTTTAGCCATCGCGATAATCGCACTGACAATCTCACGGCTTTCGTGGCTAGAACAGATATCCATAATAAATGAGCGATCTATTTTTAATTTCGAAATGGGGAATTGCTTAAGGTATTTCATCGAACTGTAACCTGTACCAAAATCATCAATCGCTAAACCGACACCTAATTCGGCCAATTCATGACATAACTTAATTGCATAGCGAATATCTCCCATGAGTTCAGTTTCAGTTATTTCAAGGATCAAAGTCTTAGGCTTAATACGATAGCGCGTAACGAAACGCCAAACTTGTTCATACAAGTTACCGCTAAAAAATTGTCGCGCGGCAACATTCACATGCATCGCAATGTTGACATCTTTATGCTGCCACAAATTCAATTGCTTACAGGCCGTTTCTAATACCCATTCACCAATTTGATTAATCATCCCGGTTTGTTCTGCTATTTCGATAAACGCACCTGGATAAAGCACCCCTTTTTTAGGGTGATGCCAGCGAATTAATGCTTCTGCACCAATATACTGATTATTTTGCAGATCCATTAAGGGTTGATAATACAACTCAAACTCTCGACCGCGAATAGCGTGGTGTAAATCATGCTCTATCTCTGCTTTAGTGTTAAAAGCTTCAAGTAGCGCTTCATTAAAGAATTGATAATGAATATCATTGTTTTTCTTAGCAACTTGTAACGTAATATCAGCACAAGATAACGGGTTGAACAAGCCGACTACTGACTTGATATCGACTACGGCAATGGCGGGTCTAGGTTCTACTTTTTCTCGATAGATGACTGATGAAGCGGCCAGATTCATGTAAAGCTGGCTGATCATTTGTTCGACATCTGTATCCGGTAACATCGGCGGCAATAATACAGCAAATTCATCGCTACCTATTCTGGCGACATCAATAGCGTTGGAAGTCTCTGCAAAATATTGTAAACGTCTTGCCGTCTCAATTAATAAGGCGTCACCTTGTTCATGGCCATGAGTATCGTTAAAACGCTTGAAGCCTAATAAATCAATAAGAATTAATGTACCTTCAGTAGCGCTATCTAGAATGGGGGTAAAATGGCTACGATTGTGTAGTCCTGTTAATGAACAATGCCATGCCAAACGCTCTAATTCGGCTTTGTGTAAATATTCTGCGGAATTATCGTAACTAGACACAAGCGCATAATGCTTACCTTGTTCCGTTACAAACGGCGTAACATGATAATTTATCCAATATTCACTACCGTCAATTCGCGCCAATTTAAGGTCGCCTTTAACGATCTCGCTATTACGTAATTTATTGATAACCTGGTCAAGCAGTTGTGGCGTATGCCTAAACACATCGAGGTTTGAAGCACTATGATGTTCAACCGAAGAACGGGGTAACCCGGTCATTTTTTCGTGGGCACTGTTAACATACTCAATAATACGACTATCGGTATTCACCAGCATGACAACATGTTCTGATTGCTCGGTAGCATTTCGCAACATATAAACTTGTTCATTGCGATCATAGGTATAGCGCGTAGATAACGTTAACGCCAATTGATCAGCACATTGAATAGCAAACTGAATATCAGATTTTATCCAACGGGCCTCTTCACAGCTTTCCACCGACAAAATGCCCTCTATATGGCCATTTATTCGGATGGCAATATCGATACTGGTGGCAATGTTGTGGTGTTGGTAGTACTCAGAAAATGTTTGAACTAAATTTATATGCGTGCTGTCGGTGGATAAAATATATCGATGGGAACGTAACTCATTAAAATATTGAGGGTCAATGGTCATTTGTCTCAAATGAGATAAATGACTCAGTTTGTCGTTAACCTTGCTTGCGACTAAAGTATGCTCACAGATAAAATCGTCATCGTCAGCAAAGCCGTTACTATCGTTTTTATTTCTCAATGACCAAACAGATACAAATGACGCAGCGAAATATTCTCGCAGCTGTTGGCATACCAACTCTGCGGTTTTTTTGAAATCACCTTGTTGTTTAGCACTGGAATTTACAATTAATTCCAATAAATGCTGTTGCTCTTTTCGATTCATTTACATTCCGAAAAAATGGCTTCATCACTCTAAATCTTTAACATTATTAACTCAGTACACTTATTATTATTTTCTGATATTCACAGCGTGAGTCAACATATAACAGCAATGCACCGGGAGCGAAACTCGCGTTAAAAACATTTAGAATATTAGATTAGCATAAGCTACTATACCTTTGGTTAAGTAAAGCAGATTACACCCGATACTCTAAAACAGCAATCCTTTGGTAATATATTGTTACGCTTAATTAGGATTGTTGACACACGATGCTCACTCCCATAAAAAGTGTTTAACAACAAACACGTAACACGTTTTTATTTTCATTACAAAGTGCCATAAATCTAAAGTTGATTTTCAAGTTGAAAAATCATCTTCTCCACGCTATAAGCGAAATCAAGCTTCAAAGCAATAGTGTTATCCTCATCAACAATCTCAGCTTTTGTATCAGTAAAACGTTGTTGTGCTATTTGCTGCATAGCTTGTGCTTGCAACAATGCATCGTCACCGACAAAACTAAGCATCAATAAAGTATCTTCTGCTTCAACGACGGCACCAATATCAACATAACTACCACATTCCGCACAGGTGTCATTGACATTACCTTGTTGCTGTTTAATTTTCTCAATCATTACTCACCCCATCAGTTTGTTTAACGTCGAACCACAAATATAACCCAATTTTGGCTGAATTTTATTTGCCATGCTCACAATTACCAAAAATATTCACTCTATACTATCTAAGAGTAACAGCACCGTATTAACCCTAAGCAGTTAAGCCAACTGTAATGATAAGGTATTTGAAATCTTACGTTGTGTATTGAGCTGATCCAGAAAATGCATCTCTTCTATTGGAGTATGTTGTTGGTAAGCATTAATGGCTTTATTTTTAGTCAGGTAATCACAGTTACTTAAGACTTCAACCATCGCATCTGGTTGAGAGCCTCTAATCACAAGCGCTTCTGGCGTTAATGCTTGTTGAAGTTGAAACTGCCTTGCCCCTTGCTGCTGAAACACAATAGCGTTATCGATAGTGTCCGGGTGGACTGATATATCATCAACCAGTAATTGCGCTGGCGGTACCGCAAACTGTCTTCGTAGCTTTTGCGTGCTCTCTATATCATTATCCAATTGAAATTGAGCCATATCAACGGCATCAACCGACAACATAGCCAATAGCAAACCAAATTCACCGCGACGATTATGTTCAATCGCGACGTTTAATCGGTTCCCTATTTGTAATTCATTGACTAATGTTGATTCAATTTGCATATAAAAACATCACTACTATTGCTCGATGCTAATTTATCGACCAAACAGTCATAAACTTTAGCAATATATTCAATTTTACACTTTACATATAAAAGGTTTCTGACTACTATGGCGGCCGCAATTGAGGAGGGGTTCCCGAGTGGCCAAAGGGATCAGACTGTAAATCTGACGGCTCAGCCTTCGAAGGTTCGAATCCTTCTCC